>NZ_CACWVY010000008.1:0-5451 GCF_902764455.1 uncultured Methanobrevibacter sp. | reverse complement strand
TTCCCAGTCTTCATCGTCTAGGTCGTCTTCGTCGTCGTAGTCTTCCCAGTCTTCATCGTCTAGGTCGTCTTCGTCGTCGTAGTCTTCCCAGTCTTCATCATCTAGGTCATCATCTGATATTTCAAGATCATCATCAATTGAATTATCATCGAAATCATCAGTCATGGAATAATCATCGATGTCGCTTGATGCAAAACTAACACCAGCACATGTTATAAGAAGTGCAAAAAGAATAAAAATTGCAAATATTCTATTTTTATTCATATTTTCACCTCAAATAATTGTAAATTAAACTTTACAATTATTGTAGTTATATTTAATGGTTGTCATATATAAATGTTAACAAAAAAAGAAGGATTATTGGTAAAATCCTATAATCGAATAAATAAGTAAATTACAAATATAATAAAAGTCACCCATACTAATGGAGTCAATTCTTTATATTTGCCTAATGCAATGGTTGTGATGACATATGTGTTAAAGCCAAATGCAATACCCAGAGAAATTGAATTCGTAAATGTCATCATGATTATTGTTATGAATACAGATGAAAGGATTGAAATGTTATCCCAGTCAATGTCTTTTATTTCAGAAAACATTATTATACCTACTATGACTAATGCGGCAGCTGTAACTGATGAAGTGAATAATGATAATACTGTAGGTGACATAAAGACTGAAAAGATAAATAGAATTCCGGTTACAATTGCAGTAATGCCTGTTCTTCCACCAAGCTCAATACCTGTTGCATTTTCAACATAAGCAGATACGGTACTTGAACCAAAAACAGCACCAATGATACCTCCAATTGCATCACCTAAAAATGCCCTGTTAATTCCTTCGGTTGTTCCGTCTTCGTTTTCATATCCGCATTGCTTTGCAAGTGGAATTAAAGTTCCTGTTGTATCAAAAAATACAACGAAGAGTAATGAGAACAATATTATTGCACATCTTGGAATGTTTTCAAAGAGTTCTCCAAATCCCTGCACGAATCCTCCAAAAACACTGAAATCCAAATTAAATGAGATGAATGTTTTTGGAATAGTTGGAAGAGCCACATCAGGGACAGTAAAACCGATTAATGTAAATATTACTCCAATGAATGCTGTTATAAGCAAACCTAAAAAAACTGCGAAAGGGACTTTTTTTATGAATAGAATTAATGTGATTATAATACCTATTGTTGCAAGAAATACAGGTGGAGATGAAATATTACCTAATGAAACAATGTTCATGGGATTAGATACAATAATTCCTGCATTTACAACTCCTAGAAAAGCCAGGAAAAATCCAATTCCTGCTCCGATAGCTAATTTCAAGTCCTTTGGAAATTCATTTAATATTGCTTCCCTTAATCCGCTGACAGTGATAATTAAAAATAGTATGCTTGATAAAAATACTGCAGCAAGTGCCGCTTTCCAGGATAAACCCATATCAAGAACTATAGTGTAGGTAAATAGTGCATTTAATCCCATTCCAGGAGCAACAGCCACAGGATAATTAGATAAAAGACCCATTATTATAGACGCAATACCTGAAGCCAAAGCAGTTGCTATAAATACACTTTCAATAGGCATTCCTGTTTTAGATAACATTCCCGGATTTACACCTAAAATATAGGACATTGCCATAAATGTTGTTATCCCGGCAAGAATTTCAGTTTTAATATCCGTGTTATATTTTTCCATCTTAAATAACTTATTTAACATATTGCCTCTATATACAAAATTAATGTAGTTTTAGTCATTACACTATTATAATATTTGACTCAATATTATATATATTTTAAACAATATGTTTCAACAAACATCACATCACTCATGTTAATTATTAGAAACATGATATTGCCCTCAAACAACACAGATTAGTGATATTAAAAACCAGATAATCCTCTATGATTGAATTGAAAATGATTAAAAAGCACAAATTTATAGTATAAAAAACCACAAAAATATAGTATAAAAAAGCACAAATTTATAGTATAAAAAACCACAAAAATATAGTATAAAAAAGCACAAATTTATAGTATAAAAAAGCACAAATTTATAGTATAAAAAAGCACAAAAATATAGTTTAATGAGGTAGACAAAACATGCCAGAATTATATTATAAAAGAATAATTGATGAAACAATTGAAAAAAGACTTAAAATGGTGGGTGCAATTGTTATTGAAGGTCCAAAATGGTGTGGAAAAACAACAACTGCAAAACAGCATGCCAAAAGCATTTTACAATTACAGGACCCAGACAATAGGCAGAACTATTTAGAATTAGCTGAAATAATGCCTTCAAAATTATTAGAAGGTGAAAAACCTCGATTAATTGACGAATGGCAGGTCGCACCAATATTGTGGGATGCTGTGAGAACAAAAATAGACAATACTCCTGGATACGGACAATTTATTCTAACAGGCTCAACAAGCATTAACAATGATGAAATTATGCATACTGGAACCGGAAGAATAAACAGAATGACAATGCTTCCTATGAGTCTATATGAAAGCAAGGAATCTAACGGTAAAATATCCATTTTAGAATTATTCAAAAATCCCGATATGGATATTGATGGAATTGAATCAGATTTAACAATTGAAGATTTGGCATTTGCAACGTGTAGAGGAGGATGGCCAGAAAGCATCATACAAACAGATAGAGAAGCACAATTGTTTGTTGCTGAAAATTATGTGGATAATATTTGTAAATCAGATATATCTACTGTTGATAGAGTTAAAAGAGATCCAAACCGAGCTAAAAAAATATTAAGGTCATATGCGCGAAACAATTCCACAGAAGCAACAAAACAAACCATTTTAAAAGATGTTAGAGGAAATTATCCCGACATGGCTTACTCCACATTGGATGATTACCTAAAAGCATTATCCCAATTATTTGTCACAGTTAATATTCCTGCTTGGAATCCGAATATAAGGTCAAAATCGGCAATAAAATCCACCGATAAACGAGAATTTATTGATCCATCAATAGCAACAGCTCTGTTAAATTTAGACCCTAATGGATTACTGTTCGACCTAGATACTTTTGGACATATATTTGAAAACTTATGCATGAGAGATTTATCCGCATACACTTTATCCATGGGAGGGCAAGTATTCTACTATAGGGATCGTTACGGCTTGGAATGTGATTGTGTATTAACTTTAAAAAATGAAGATTATGCATTAATAGAATTTAAATTAGGAAGTACAAAAATCGAAAAAGGAGCAAAAAACTTATTAAAATTAGATAGCCTCATTAAAAAGAAAATTTCAGAAACTGATTTATATATCAAAGAGCCAAAATTTTTAGCAGTAATAACCGGAGGAAAATTTGCAAAAACAAGGAAAGATGGAGTGAAAGTCATTCCAATAGGCTGTTTAAAATAAGAAAATACTGGAACTTAATTATATTATGTAACATTCAATATATTATTATTATATTTCTCAACCGGCATAATTAATTAGTTTTATATAAATTAGTTTACAAAACATTAGTTAATGTTTAGTTTTGTATCCACTTTTTTAATAGCAGTTGCTCTTGCAATGGATGCATTTAGTGTATCTATGACAAAAGGTTTTACCCAAAAGAATCTTACAAACTCACAGATTTTATATTATGGTCTGTTTTTTGGGGGTTTTCAGGCAGCAATGCCTATTTTAGGATACCTTTGCGGCAATATAATTGCATCTGTGGTAACCTCACTTGCTCCGATAATCGGATTTATACTGCTTCTTGCAATCGGATTGAATATGATTCGTGAAAGCCTGTCATCTGATGATGAGGAAATAACAGACAATTTTTCATTCAAGGAAGTGACATTGCTTGCAGTTGCCACAAGTATTGATGCTTTTGCAGTTGGAATAACCATTGCACTTTTAAATGATCCTATTTTAATATCATCTGCGATTATAGGTATCGTTGCATTTGCATTCAGTATAGCAGGTATTTTCATCGGCAAAAAGATAGGAAACTATGTAGGTGACAAATTCCAGATTCTTGGTGGTGTGATTCTAATATTAATTGGAATTAAAATATTGTTAGGTTTTTAAAAAAAATAAGTTAAATCACCGGCGTAAGCCAGTGAAGTTTTAAATTCAACGTTTTGAGTATCTGAGTGCTCTGACAATATGATACGAAATGAATGCAATAAATCCAATGATTACAACAATGATTTTTAAATTGAACATTGAGAATTGATAGTCAACAAAACTTGCATTGCCTATATTTGTATGGCCTGCTGAAGTGTCTTTGGTGAATGTTACATTGCCCATATGAGTATATTTAGGAGCAATAGGAATATCTTCTGCTTTAAAGTATTTTCCTGTGAAATTTACATTGTCGCTTAAACCGCCTGTACTCATGCCCCACATTGATCCGTCATCATTTGAGATATATGCATCGGTTACATTTGTAGTTTCATTTACACACTGGAAGTTGAATGTAGTTACGTCTCTTCTTGTAAGTCCAAAACCGTCAGAGATTGCAAGATTAGCCATTGCTGCAACTTTATCGCTTGTGTTAAGGGCAATATTACCTGTTCTCATGAAACCTATTTTATTTGGAAGTGAAATGTATTCACCTGGGCCTAATTTACCTGTTTGATGGCCTGTTGCAGTTGCAATACCATAAGTTCCGTTAGGTGCTTTCATTACCAGGTGACCTAATCCATAGGCTGCTTTGATACTTTGAACCTGTGCAAGACCGTTTTCAAATGCGGTAGTATTATTGGTCATCATTGATCCTGTGATGTTTTCAATTCTTTCATTGTCTACACCGTCGTCTATTCCACCATATCCGATTACCCAACCGTCATTAGTTATAATAACCTGGCAGAAATAACCTGCATCAGTCTTATATTGTTTAACTGCTTGTTTTCCATGCCAATCATCAACTTTTTCTATGAATATTTCAGCAGCATTTCCTGCATCTCTTCTGAATGCGAACATACTGTTGTTTCCTTCAAGCTGCAATGCTACAGAGCAGCATCCTGTCAATTCGGAATCGTCATATTCTTCTAAAATGCTTTGAATGTCATGTGTATCATGAGTAGTTGCATTTGCACTTACGCCTATTATTGATACAAACAGCAATATAAAACTGAATATCAATACTTTCTTTTTTATATTCACAAGTGAACCTCGTTATTTTTTAATTTATACAAAAAAACTATTATGACTTTATTTTTATACAATATACTATTTATACTATTCCAATATTCATATGAATTCAACAGATAATCTTATTTTAAAGAAATTTTGGCTTTGTAGAAATCCTATTTGATTTTTGCAAAAATTTTTTAAAAATTTATTTTTATTTCTATTTTTACTTATAATCTATTAAAATTGTCTAATTATTCTGTATTAAGATTTACACTTGAAATTTCACATCGATTAGAAAAAATAAGCAATATATAATTATATATAGCAAAATGGAGAATAAATATTAATATGAAACG
>NZ_CACWVY010000007.1 GCF_902764455.1 uncultured Methanobrevibacter sp. | reverse complement strand
TTTTAAAACACATTTCATTTTTGTGTTTTCTAGTAATTTAAAAGATATCCTGTCAACTACATTGAATTTTTAAAATCAACAAAGTTTTTGAAAGAGTCAATAATATTGCTCAATCATGAAAAGATTTTGATTACAAAATCATTGATAAGTTAATTCTATTTCTTTTTAAATCAACATCCAAAACTTTTACATCAACAATTTGTCCAACACTGACAATATCCAAAGGATGTTTGACATATTTATCAGCAACCAATTGGGATATATGAACCAATCCGTCCTGATGAACTCCAATATCTACAAATGCGCCAAAATCAACAATATTTCTTACAGTTCCCTGCATTATCATTCCCTCTTCCAAATCTTCAATTGACAGCACGTTTTTTCTTAAAATCGGTTTTGGCATGTCTTCACGAGGGTCACGACCCGGTTTTTTAAGTTCACCAATTATGTCTTTTAACGTTTCCTGACCAATATCAAGCTCCTCTGAAATACTTTCCAAATCAAGATTATCCAACTTTAAATTAGTGGAACCGATATCATTGACCGTGCAGTTAAGTTTTTTTAGAAGCTTTTTAGTGGCACTGTAAGATTCCGGATGAATTGTAGTGTTATCTAGAGGATAATAGGGATTATCGATTTTTACAAAACCTGCACATTGCTCAAATGTTTTTTTGCCTAACTTTTTCACATTTAACAGCTCTTTTCTGTTTGTGAAACTTCCATTTTCATCCCTGTAAGAGATTATGTTTTGAGCTGTAGTCTTTCCAATTCCAGAAACATGGTTAAGCAAGCTGTATGATGCAGTATTCAAATCAACACCGACCTCATTTACTACCTTTTCAACAACCCCATCCAGAGATTCTGAAAGCTGTTTTTGATTCATGTCATGCTGATACTGTCCAACTCCAATGGATTTAGGGTCAATTTTAACAAGTTCAGCCAAAGGATCCTGCAGTCTTCTTGCAATAGAAACCGCACTCCTTTCACCTTCAGTGAAGTCAGGAAACTCTTCATCAGCCAATTTAGATGCAGAGTATACTGACGCTCCAGCTTCATTAACGATGATGTACTCCACATTTGTTCCTTTAATGATTTTTGCAACAATTTCTTCGGATTCCCTTGAAGCAGTACCATTTCCTATAGCTATAACGTTAATGTCATATTTATCTATCAGCATGCGAACAGTTTCAATTGATTCAGCGACTTTATTTTGAGGTTCAGTCGGATAAATCAGTGCAGTATCAAGTACTTTTCCAGTTTCATCAATTATTGCAAGTTTACAACCTGTCCTGAAAGCCGGGTCCCAACCTAAAATAGTTTTACCGACAAGAGGAGATTCCATCAATACCTGATTTAAATTTTGAGCAAACACTTCAATGGATTTCTCTTCGGCCTTAGCTGTAAGGTAATTTCTGATTTCCCTTTCGATTGCAGGTGAAATCAACCTTTTGTAAGCATCATCAATAGCTTCCCTAATAATCGGAGTGGTATATCGATTGTATTCTATTTTTTCAGGAATGCTGGAAATGTTTTTTAATGTATGTCTTGCCAAATACCTTTTAATATCATCACTGTCACATTCAATCTTTGCCTTAATTACGCCTTCCTTTTCCGCCCTGTTGATTGCCAAAATCCTATGTGGAGGAATTTTCTTGATATTTTCTGAATAATTATAATAAACTTCATATTCTGTTGAAATATCTTTATCTTTGGCTTTTGAAGTAATCTGGCCTGTGAAATAAGTATTTTGCCTGATTTTTTTACGAAAATCAGAATTGTCTGAAATTATTTCTGCAATGATATCCTGTGCACCCTGTATTGCTTCTTCAGGAGTATTAACTTCTTTTTTAGGGTTCACATAATCTTTGGCTATTTTTTTAACAGATTCATTAACTTCCTGAGCAAGTATAATTTCTGCAAAAGGTTGTAATCCTTTTTCACGCGCTTTAGTAGCTCTTGTCTGTTTTTTAGATTTATAAGGCCTGTACAAATCTTCAAGTTCAACCAAAGAACTTGCATTTAAAATCTGGCTTTTCAAATTATCGTCTAGTTTTCCAAGTTCCTCAATTCTTTTTAAAACCTTTTCCTTTCTTTCTTCCAAATTTCTAAGATATTTCAATCTTTCATCAAATTTTCTTAATGTTTCATCATTGAGTGAACCTGTCACATCTTTTCTATACCTTGCAATGAACGGGATGGTATTTCCATCATCAATAAGTTTTATAACTTTTTTAACTTGCCAATCGGCTAAATTCAATTCCTTTTCTAAAGTATTAATAATCATCAGTTACAATCCTAAAATTTATATTTCTAAATTAGATTTACAATCAATTTAAAATTTTTTGTAAAAAACTCTCTCAAATTTCAATAACATTTATATCTACTTTAATAACATATTTATAAATGATTAAAAAAAATTACGGTGAATTTTAGTGTATTGGTTTTTTGTAATATTTATCTTTTTATTAGCTAGCATAAAAAGTGAAAAACCTAAAAAATATCAAAAGGTTTCAGTTATTATTCCAGCATACAACGAGGAGGATACCGTTGCCAAAGTAGTTGAAGTGGTAAAAAAGGCATCCTTCGTAGATGAAATCATTGTTGTTAATGATGGATCAAGTGACAATACCATTGAAGAAGCTGAAAATGCAGGCGCAATAGTGATATCTCATGAAACCAATAAAGGTAAGGGTGAAGCATTATATACTGGTTATAAAAAAGTGGATTGTGATATTATAGCTTTTATTGATGCGGACATTTATAATTTAACCTCTAAAAAAGTTGAGGCTATGATTAGGCCAATTCTTGAAGGTAAAGCTGAAATTACAAAAACCAAATTTGCCCGTGAAAGTGGACGTGTAACTGAACTAACTGCAAAACCGCTTTTAAATTACTTTTTCCCAGAAATTTCATTTGAACAGCCTTTAAGCGGTCAATTTGCGGCTCGTAAAGATATATTAAAGAAAATCAATTTTGAAAAGGACTACGGTGTTGATGTAGGTATCGTTATTGACGCTGATGTTTTAGGAATATCTATTCTGGAAGTGGACATCGGTGCAATACAGCATGATATGTCTCCGCTTGCTGATTTGAATCTGATGGCAAACGAAGTTGTAAGAACAATTATTAACCGTGCTAACAAGTACGGAAGAGTAACAATGATTGATGATATCGGCTATTATATCAGAATGGCTATCGTAGGTTTGTCTCTTGTTATTCTTGGATTATTTATCGTATTTTTCGTTAAATTCATCCCTCTTGAAGTTGCTGTAATTTTTACAGTAATTGGAGTCATAATTTCAATTTATTACATAGTAAAAGTCGTTTTCCAGTCAATTGTAATCTTTAGAAAGACCCCCGGTAAAAATATTATAAGGTCCTTTGTTAAAATTCATTTCCCAATGATAATTTCCATTGTCGTTCTTCTTTTAATGATTTCAACATTTATTGGTGCGGCCCACTATGATAACGGTGTTCTCTCAATAGAGCCTAACTCAAGGAATTTAATCATATATGCCGACAATCACCAGTCAAGCAATGCTATTTCTGCAAGAGGCCCATACATTATAGATACTGCTATTGAAAATGAATCAAATCAGATACGTATGCCTGATGATGCCATGATGACGTTGGGTATTGGATTAAATGATACAGTTGTTATCAAGGATGTATCATATACAATTAATGAAACCAGACCCGGTGATGGAGGCAGACTTAGATTACCGCTGGATGCCCAAAAAGCTCTAGACCTACAGACAGATTCAGTTATTCAAAACAGCCGTTTGAAAGAAATATTTGAAGGAACAGGTGTAGTTCATAAGTTCGAAAACAATAATACGTCCGTTTCCGAGAACTTTATTATAACATCAAGAGATAAAACTTCATGCAACTATGAAGTAATCATTGACAATGTTAGTGTTGCCAGCTCTTATGGAATCTTTAAAAACAACACAACATATTACGCAAGCATCAATGATGAACCTGTAATGTTTATCAAATATGCAAACGGAACATTTGATAATACTACTCAGGAATTTACATATAACGGCCATAACATCAAAATAAACTTCATGCCAACAAACAACACTTCAATAAAACAATTATTAAGACAGGACCAAAATACTTTCCTGAATATTTATATAAGAAACATTTAGTTAATTTTAAAAAAAATAGTAAAAAATCTAAGAATAATATCTTAGATTATTTTTTATCATATGCTTTTACTGCTTCTTCAACATCATCATAAAGACCAAGTGCAGCCAAAGCACCGACTTTACCCTGTTCACCAGTAACAGCAATTAATGGAATATCTAATTCTTTTGCAACTTTTTCTGCAGTTTCAACATCCATCATTCCGGATTTGGTATCAATTGAGTATTCTCTTAATTTTTGAGGAATATCTAAACCTTCTAAAACAGCTATTGCTGTTTTATCAGATAATGTATCTCTTTTAAGAATTTCAATAACTCTATTGATTAAATCTTCCTTTTTGGATTCTTCAACTGCAAATGTCAATGCAATAGAAACACAATTTTGAGTTTTGTGAGGATTATGCGGATAAAGTTGCACAATGATATGATCCAAGTATTCAAAACCTTCACTTGCAAGTTCAACACCTAAATTATGGGCCATTGTCCATGTAGCTCCAGCATCTTTAGTATCAGTATCATCAACACCAATAACAACTTTTTCAAGTTTAGGAGTTACAACAGTAGCTTTACCTTCTTTTGAGCCTCCGCCAACTTCAATAAGCTCAACGTATTTTACTCCTTCACCCATTCCTCTGCACATTCCAGCTCCAACGCCAGCACCTGCAAGACCTGCGTGAGTAACTTTAACTTCATCGCCGTCAATGACAATTTCATCGATTCCCGCAGCATTAAAACTAGCTTTTAAGTCCAATGGTGCACTTCCAACATGACATGAGTAAACATGCTTGTTTCCATCACGATAAGCTGAATCTATTAACTCGGAATTGTTTCTGTATTGATTTAACAACCAATGAGACCCTGAAATGCATGGATGGTACTCTACAAGTTCCACTTTATCCCCATCAACCATAGTCAATACCTTTTCGTATGGTGCAATCCAAGGGTCCTGAAATTTTTCCCTTAATTCATTTGGTTTTAAAATTTCCATATAACCATCTAAATTTCTTTTAATCTGTCGCACATTTTAATAGCTGCTTCAACAGCGCTTTTTGCGTTTTTAACACGTCTGTGAGCATCCATTCTAGTCATTCCCGGACCAGTAATTCCAAGTGCAACTGGAGTATCATATTCAAGTGCTAAATCAGCGATTTTACGGGAAGCATGTTGTGCTACAATTTGATCGTGGTCTGTTGCACCTTCAATAACAGCGCCTAAAGTAATTAATGCATCATATTCGCCTTTTTGTAATAATTTTTTAATTACAAGAGGCATATCAAATACGCCAGGTACAGCTACTACTTTTGTAATTTCACAATCTCTATTTTTAGCTTCAGCTTTAGCTAATTCTAACATCATCTGAGTTATATCATAATTAAATTCTGCAACAACTGCTGCAATTTCATATTTTACCATTTTATCTACCTCTTAATTTTATGCTCCACCACTAAATATAATGAGAAGGAATCCTGCGACCCCACTAACTACCATAATGAATATGATAAAAAGTGCTGCCAATTGCATTCTAGTTAATTTTTTGAAATTCATATTTTTTCTCCTTTAATTTTTATAAATTATTTTTAACCGCTTGAGCTACTTCCATAGTGGAAGCATTACCTCCCAAATCACCGGTTAAAACATTAGCATCATTTAATACTTTTAAAATAGCTGCATCAAATTTGTCTGCAGCTTCAATTTCACCAATGTATCTAAGCATCATTACAGATGACAACATCATTGCAATCGGATTTGCAATGCCTTTTCCTGCAATATCCGGTGCTGAACCGTGTACAGGTTCAAACAATGCTGCATCCTCACCAATATTTGCAGAAGGAATTAAACCAAGCCCTCCTACAAGACCTGCACCTTCATCTGACAATATGTCACCAAAGAGATTTGTGGTTACAATGACTTCAAAGCTTTCAGGTTGTGTAATGAGATACATTGCTGTTGCATCTACATAAAAGTCCTCTGTTGCAATATCCGGATAGTTTTGAGCAACTTCATAGAAAATTTCCTTAAACAAACCGTCACTTTTCTTTAATACATTAGCTTTATGAACAGCTGTAACTTTGGATTTATTGTTTTCAACTGCATAATTAAACGCATAATCAATAATGCGCTCTTCAGCATTTCTTGTAATTATACGTCTTGCAACAGCCCCTTCATCAGTGAATTCCTCTTCATCTGCTATATACATACCCTCAGTATTTTCACGGACAATCATAAAATCAATGTCATCAGACAATGAATCTGTATTTGGATATGCTTTTACAGGCCTTAAATTTGCAAACATTTTCATTTCCTGACGTATTTTTACAATAACATCAGCTGCAGTCTCTCCAGCTGCACCAAATAAACAGGCATCAGCATTGCGAATAATGTCTAAAGTTTCACCTGGAAGAGCTGTTCCAGTTTTTTCAAGACATTCATCGCCTGCATCACCATAAACATAATCAAAATCAATACCTAAACTATCAAGAACAAAGATTGTAGCTTCCATTACTTCCTTTCCTATTCCATCACCTGGAACAATGGCAATCTGATATTTATCTTTTGTTTTTGAGGTATTCAATTAAACCACCTTGCTCTAATATTTCTAACATGAATGGAGGCAATTTTTTAAATGTTATTGATTCTCCATTTGCATTAGTTATTATTCCTTTTTCCATATCAACTTCAATTTCTTCAGCGTTTTCAACAAGTTCTGTAATTCCTGGAGCTTCCAAAAGCGGAACACCAACATTTGTAGCATTTCTATAGAATATTCTGGCAAAAGATTCTGCTATTACTGCTGAAATGCCAACGCCTTTAAGTGCAATAGGTGCATGCTCACGAGATGAACCGCAACCAAAATTCCTTCCGGCTACAATGAAATCCCCTTTTTTGCATTTATTATTGAAATCAGCGTCCAAACCTTCCATACAGTGTTCGGCCAATCTTTCTTCATCTGTATAAATCAAATATCTTCCAGGAACAATAATATCCGTATCAATATCGTTTCCAAATTTCCATGCAGTTCCTTTCACAATATCACTCCGGCGCTACAATTTTTCCTTCAATGGCTGAAGCTGCCGCAACAGCTGCTGAGGATAAGTATACTTTTCCGTCAGGTGAACCTTGTCTTCCTTTAAAGTTTCTATTTGAAGTAGAAAGGCTTACTTCTCCAGGACCTATTATACCAGTATGTCCTCCAAGACACGGACCGCAGCAAGGAGCAGATACAAGTGCTCCTGCATCAACAAATATTCTAATTAAACCTTCATCAAGAGCTTTTGAGTAAACTTCCCTGGATGCAGGAATAACCAGCATTCTAGTGCCTTTAGCTACTTTATTGCCTTTAAGTATTTTTGCAGCATCCCTTAAATCGCTTAGCCTTCCATTTGTACAGGACCCCAAAAATACCTGGTCTAACTCTTGGTCAACTTCACTTACAGGCTTTACATTATCAACATTATGCGGACAAGCCACTTGGGGCTCCAAGTCACTAACATCAACATCAATTATATTAAGAGATGGTGAATCCAAATCTGTTTTATAGATTTTATATGGCTTATCCGAGCGGCTTTCAACATAATCAATGGTTTTTTGATCCACTTCTACCAATCCTGTTTTTCCACCCATTTCAATGGCCATATTACATAAAACCATTCTGTCAGAAATGCTCATGTCACTAACAGTATCTCCAGCGAATTCACATGCCTTGTATGTTGAACCATCGGCTCCCATCCGGCCAATTATATGTAGGATAACATCTTTTGCATAAACATTTTCCTTCAAATTGCCTGTGATTTCAAACCTGTTTGTTTCAGGTACTTTAAACCACAAATTACCTTCAGCAAATACCATGGCCATATCTGTTGAACCAATACCTGTAGAAAATGCACCTAAAGCTCCATGAGTACAAGTATGTGAATCAGCACCCACAATTACTTCTCCAGGCACGACATGACCTAATTCCGGAAGTATCTGATGGCAAACACCAGCATTAACATCATAAAAGTTCTCAATATTATGTTTTTCAACAAAATCTCTCATAATAATATGATTATTCGCCGAATCAATTGAATCTGCTGGAACCTGATGATCAAATGGAATTACTATTTTTGACGAATCCCAAACTTTTTCAGCTCCAATTTTTTCAAAGGATTCTACTGAAAGAGGTCCGGTTAAATCATGTGTCATCGCTACATCAATATTTGCTATAACTATGTCTCCAGCTTCAACTGTATCTTTACCAGATGCTCTAGCTAATATTTTCTCTGACATTGTTGGCATATTATCAACCTCTTAATAATGATAATTATATGTATTTTATAAAATATATAAGTTCGTTTTATTTTAAAAAAAATTCATTTTTCAAATATCTTAAATTTATATATTATGTATTCTAAATTATTATTATGGCATCATTTTTGAATAAACTAAGAAAAAAAGAAGAACCTGTTATTGAAGAACAAGAGTTTTCTTTAAGTGACAGGGTTTTCTGGGTTTCAACTTTACAAAAAATAGCATATCCTGTTTTGAATAACCTTGCAAAAAGTTCATTAAGGAAGAATATGCCTTATGAGTCCCCTAGTCTCGAAGGTCAAAAATTTTCATATCTTGAAGCTTTTGCACGTGTGTTTAATGGAATTGCACCATGGTTAGAGTTAGGAGCCGATAACTCTGAAGAAGGAATCGTCCGTGAAAAATACATTCGCATGACAAAAAGAGCTATCTCCAATGCAGTTAATCCTAACAATAACGACTATATATTTGTAGTTGAACCAAAACAATCTTTAGTTGATGTCGCTTTATTTGCTCAAGGATTATTAAGAGCCAAAAATCAAATTTGGCTTAATTTACAAATGGATGATCAGGCAAGAATTATCCGTGAACTCAAAAATACAAGAGTTATTGCACCATACGAAAATCACTGGTTGTTATTTACATCCATGATTGAAGCTGCTCTTTTGGAATTTACAGGAGAATGTGATAAAGAGCGTTTAAGTTATGGTATTAGCAGATTCAGAGATGATTTCTATAGGGGAGATGGAATTTACTCTGACGGAGAAGTTTTTACTTCTGATTACTTCAACAGTATGGTAATTCATCCTATGTTAAACGATATTTTAAAAGTAATGAGAAAATATGGAATTGCAGAAGGCGAATTTCTTGACGTTCAATTGATGAGATCATCAAGATTATCATCACAGCTGGAAAGAACAATCGCACCTGATGCTACTTATCCTCTGATAGGAAGTTGTCTATCATATCGTTGCGGTGTTTTCCATTTACTATCACAAGCAGCTTTATTAAAAATATTACCAAGAAATATTAATCCTGCACAGGTTAGATGCGCTCTAACAGCCGTTTTGAAAAAACAATTCAGTGAAAACCAAAACTTTTCAAACAACGGATGGTTGCTTCTTGGATTAAATGGTTCACAAACTGATATTTCAGAAAGTGATATCAACACAGGCAGTCTTTATTTCTGCTGTACAGTGTTCCTACCATTAGGTTTAGATGCCAGCGATGCATTTTGGACTTCCGAACCTGCAGAATGGACCAGTGTGCAAGCATGGAATGGACACCAAATAAAAAGAGATCAATCTATTGATTTTTAAATTTTTTTCTTTTTTTATATTCTGTTTTTAAAATTTAAAATACATTAATACAATGAATTTTCTTCTAAAAAAAGCTATTTTAATAAAAGTAGGGTTAAAAAAACCCTAACAATTATTAATATTGGAAAACTAAATTTGAATTCCAATAAATTCCAATAGTTAATTCTTATTTTTCATAATATTTAAATATTAATAATTAAATAAAAAGTAATACTTTATATAAAAAAGTAATAAATAATGAGTACTGGAACTCATAAAAATTTTTAAAAAAATTGGAGAAATTAATTTGAAACCCTTTAAATTCCTATTCAAGTTTCCTCCTATGAGGCGGATGATGGTTGAAATGCTTTTAGACTCCATTATTTTTTAGCAGTCACTTATAACAAGCAATTAATAAGCTTATTATAAGATAATAGCATTTTTGATAATATTGAATATGAATCAAAAATATGTTATAGTTTTCAAGGCGAGGAGTTAATGAAAACGATTTCAGTGAACTGGAATTTTAATTTGTGACATTTTTTGAAAATAGACAATATTTATCTGGGTGAAATTCAATCACCTAACCATCACCTAAATATTGCCCAAATAAACATTCTCAATTCCTTTTTCTAAAGCAATTTCACGTGCTTTAAACAGAATTTCTGGCCGTGTTGGGGATATGTCATCCATTTTATAGTAAGGAAATGCCCTTGAAAAATGAAGTGGAACTTCAGGACCTAATTCACCAACAACAAAATCACACAATTCAGTAATTTCATCAATTGAATCGTTATAATCATTAATAATCAGATTTGTTATCTCCAAGTGTTTTCCTTCAAGATAAATTCTTCTAAGATTATCCAAAACAATGTCCAAATCAGCTCCACAGACCTTTTTGTAAAAATCCTTGGACATGGATTTCAAGTCTATGTTGAATGCATCCACAAAAGTCAAAACCTCTTCAATGGATTTGTCTGAATAGTAACCGTTACTGACATATATTACATTCAAGTTTTCACGCTTTGCAAGAAGCGAAGTTTTTTTGCTGAAAGGCAAGTGTATAGTAGGTTCATTATAGGTCCAAGCAATTGACTTACAATTATATTTAATTGCATTTTCCACAATAGCTTCCGGCGTTATTTTAATACCTCTTGAATTTTTATCATATTCGTGAGATATCATATAGTTCTGGCAGTGCAAACATGTCATGTTACACCCAAAACCGCCAATGGAGTATGTAAATGTGCCTGGTAAAAATTTATTTAAAGGCTTCTTTTCAACCGGATCAGGACTTAATGATGAAACAATACCATATGATTCATCAAATAGCTCACCGTTAATGTTTTTATACTGTTTGCATATTCCGACATTACCATCAGCTATTTTACAATAGTTTGCACAGATTTCACATCTGATTTTTTGTGTCTTGGAACTTTTTTTGTATAATTCTCTACTCACTAACATAATGCTCATAGCCCTTATTTTCAATTCTTTCTACAAATCCATTTTCAAGCGTTAATTCAATGACATCCGAATCTGTAACCTCTCCAATCACCTTATAATCAATAGGCAATTTTTCTAAATCATCTCCGGATATTGTAAACAATAGCTCAAAGTCTTCACCGACATGCAAAACCAAATCCAGATAATTTAAATTAAATTTTTCAGCTAAGGATTTATATTCATCAGAAATTCCCAAAAGCTCCTCATGAATCATGAATCCAAAACCATCTTTTTTAATCTCATACAATTCACTGGCAAGCCCGTCTGTAATGTCTGTGGCTGATGTGGCAAAATCCCTTAAAATCAAACCTTCTTTTATGCGGGCTTCTGGCTTTAAAGCCTGTTTTATATAAATATTATCAAAAGAATCCAATTCAAAACCCAATGCCGCCAGTCCAATATCGCCCGTAACAGCTATTAAATCACCGATATTGTAGGTGTCTTTCATCAATGGCTTATCAGTAATTCCCAAAGCAGTCCCCGAAATAATAATTTCAGATGCTTCATTGGTATCCCCACCTATAAGAGGAATTTGATAGTAATTACAGGCATTCAATACACCTTCAATAATTTCTTTAAATGAATCCAATTTTAAATCTTTAGGAAGTGCAATAGCCAGAAGAAATCCTAAAGGTTCGGCCCCCATTGCTGCAAGATCACTTACATTAACAGTAACAGCTTTAAAACCCATATTAAAATAAGACATGTTTTCGGGAAAATGTCTGGATTGAATTAGCATATCACAGGTTGAAATCAGATTTGTAGAATTTAATTTGGTAATGGCAGTATCATCAGGAGTAATACTCCTAGAATTAGCAATGATATATCTAATTAATTCTTTTTCACCAATATCAGAGACTTTTAAGCTCATGAATATTACTATTGATTTTAAAATAAATATAGTTATTTGAAAATTATTTATTTAGAGTTTGAAAAAGAAAATGCCAATCGTTAATGTTAAAAAAATAGTAAAAAGGTTTCAGAATTATAATGCATCTGAAACTCTGTCTTTAATAATTTCGTATAAACGTGTATCAATTCCTAAAGGATCAGTCAATACGATTTCACCATCAAATTCAAATTCTTCATCATCATGGTCGTGATGATGGTGATGATGATGTCCGTGATCGTGGCCATGGTCGTGATGATGGTGATGATGATGACCTGAAACTGCTTCTTCATCAAAATCACTTTCAATACCAAGTAGTTCAGGTATGTCTCTTTTTGTGTGAAGACCATGAGCTACAAACACCGGTACAACAATAATCTTATCCAAATCATTTTCTGAAGTTAATTTATTGATTGTTTCTGGAATTCCCGGTTTTCTAATTTCCATAAATCCATATTCTACAGGCATTTCCGGAAACTCTTCAGTATACATTTCTTTATAAGCTTTAATTACTTCCTCTCCATCGTCCAATCTTGATCCGTGGCTTAAAAGTAAAATTCCAGTTTTTTTATCAGACATATTTTATCATCCATTATAAGTTTTAAGTTAAAATCGTTTAAGTTATCTTGAAAAAAAAATTTTTCAAAAAAATATACGAAGCTTATTGTGCTTCGTTTATCATTGCAATCAGAATATCTATTAATATATCATCCGCTTTAATAGGTTCCTGATATAATATTTCTCCGTCAAACTCCACAGGAGTCAGGTCATGAGTGTGGTCATGACCGTGGCCATGTCCGTGAGAATGTTCATGTTTATGTTCATGCTCTTCTAAAAGCCCTAGAATATGCGGAATGTCATGAGTTGTATGCATTCCCGGAGCAATAAATACCGGAATGACAACCAGTCTTTCCAAATCATTTTCTTCAACTAATTTATTAATAGATTCAGGTATGCTAGGTCCGCACAGTTCCATGAATCCGAAACTTGATGGCAAATCACAAGTCTTTTCAAATTTATTGTATAATGCGGTAGCAAATTCCTTATTGTAATTTAGTCTTGAACCATGAGTCACAAGTAGAATTCCGGTTTTAGCACTGTCATCCAATTTGGATTGTGCTAAAGCTTCATTAATTCTTTTATCAATAATATCCAATAGCTCATCTCTAGGTCCAATAGAACCTAAAAGCTGAATTTCACCGTCGAAATCAACATCGTCGGCTATTGATAAATAATGTTCCGGAGGGTAATTTCCATCAGGACATCTTGGATCAACTTCCAAAGGCTCTAAACCCAATAACTGAGGAATATCAATGTTAGTGTGAATTCCTGGAGCTAAAAATACTGGAAGTGCAATAATTTTGTCTAAATCTTCAACTTCACCCTTTAATATTTCTACAGCTCCTGCAATTGTTGGCTCTGACACTTTCATATAACCTATTTCAGTTGCAATATCTGTTTTTTTGATAAATTTTTGTTTTATTTCTGTAAATACCTCTTCAGCATATGGTAAAGTACTACCATGGCTTACAAGAATTACAGCAGTATTATTTGATAACTTTGAATTTGTATCCATAAGAGATAACTCCGTCTTTTCCATCCTCTCTAATTCTTCTGAATACCATTTCCACATCGTCACCGATTTCTAAAGATTCTACATCACAATCTACAAGTTGTGTAGTTAATTTAGCACCTTCTTCAAGTTCAATAATTGCCACAGCATAAGGAGCTGATTTTTTAAAGTCATCAGGTGCTGATCTGATTATTGAATAAGTATATATTTTTCCTTTTCCTGAAAATTGGAAAGGTTCGAGTTTTCCTTTTCTTCTACAATTAGGACAAACAACACGGGCTGGGAAGAAAACTTCACCACAAGTGTTACATTTAGAACCTATAAGATTGTATCTTTGTTGTATATGACGCCATGTTCTTACAGTATCTGACATGTAAATCCTCCATATATTTTCTAATATGTATAATTTATCTTAAATAATATAAATAGGTATTTTTTTTATTACTTATTTTCATCAATTTCAAAAAAAGTAATACATAATTGTGCAAAATCATATGGTCGCACTTCAATAATAAATTTATAAATTTAAGCCATATTTTTAATAATGAAAATCGATTCAAATGGAAATTTAATACTGGGTTCAACAGTTATATTGATAACAACATTGCTCCTACTTGCTATTTTTGTTTTTACTACCTTAAATTATATTGATGACCATAATATTGATTCTCAGGAGAACGATAATTTCAAATATATTATTGATGACTACTCCAACAATATAGAAATTTTAGGCAGAGATTCAATAGCTGATGCGTGCAATAAAGTCTATCACACCTACAAACTGTTAAACAGTGAAGACCAGATAAAAAAGAATTTAAACAAAAAACTGGAATCTAAAAACAAGGAATTTGAGCAGAAATATGATATTATAATAAATTCTGAAGTGATATCAGTTGAAAGTACCGACAGTCCCTGGAAAGTACTGTTTAAAGTCAAACTGAATATAAAAAAGAACAGCAATCACTACAATAAAATTGTAGAAAAACACGTTTCTATAGAAGGCTTAAGAGACCCGCTGCCTCCGGCAATTTTATCTGCAGCATCAGGAATATATGTCAGGGGAGATTTTATTCACTACAAGAATGCCCTTGCAAGATATCTGAAAGTCAGAAACCTTGATTCACCATTTTCATATTTATTTGCAAAATCACCTGCAACAATTAAGAAATGCCCATATGACCCCTACACTCATCATGGAGATCCGGGAGTTTTGAAAAACTGTCTTGAAAAAGGCTATTTTCATGAAAGCGCTGACGGAAGCTGTTATCTGTGCAGACTGGAAGGCAAGGGAAAATGTCCTCATTACGGTATGGAAGTCTTTATCCAAACCCGTACACCTCTGACAAACGATTCGATTTCATGTTCTGACCATGTTGTATTTCATGACCACTATACAGGACAGAAATTACATAAAACCGACATTAACAGCCTGATTTTAGACAGCTCCCATAGAAAAAAATATGGATTAAGTGGAGGTGATGATGATGGATAATAGAGGAAACGTTGTTGTTGAAATAGCAATTGTTTTGATTGTAATTTTAATGATAAGCGGAATTGTATTAAATATGTCCGAAAATATTACAAACAAAGCCGTTACCTCATCGGAAATGGAACACACTGAAATTATAATTTCAGAAGTCATCGACAATTTGATAAATAATCCGGGAGTTCCTGAAAACTGGTTTGAATATAAAAAAGGAACGCCAGGACTGGCAATTATTAATGAACATGAGGAAATTATCCCGAACAGCGTATCATATGAAAAATTTACTGTTCTTGGAAAAAACTACAAAAAACTGGTTACAGAAAAGTTATTCAATTCAAAACTGAAAACATCAATTGAACTGATACCAATGAAGAGCAGTATTTCATGTGTAAAAATCGGCGATAAAAACGAAAAGGGAAATGTTTTTTCTGTAAATAGAGCCGTGAAATGTGATTTTTATAAAAAATTTGTGTTAAAAGACTTTAAAATTCAAGGTAAATGCAATCATAACCACAAACAGGATTCACATAGCTGCAATTACTTTAAAGTATTTAAAGGCAACATGCGAAAGTCAAACTATTATCTGCTGATTGATAAGGAAGAAAAAAATAATCTTCAGTATATGGTTGATACTACAAGGGTGGTCAAATCAAGATTCTGGGAAAATCCAAAATCAGATATAATAAATATAAACGATAAATTTGACTTCTATGATGACAGCAGTGCAGTTGTATTTATTCATTTCAACAAGCCACATGCAAAAGCCGTGCTGATTAGTGTGCCGAAAACATTTAAAATCGATGATTTAAACTATGATTATTTTCAAACGAATGATTGTAATTTGATTTTAAAAGCTTGGTATTAAATTAAAGCTCCTAAAAGCAATAATGAAACAGATATCAATATTAAACTTGAAATTGAGTCTGTAACACTGGTTGAAATTGGTATTACAATATTATCCGGGTCCAAATTATGAGTATATGAAATTGTCGAAATATAATAAACTGAAAATGCCATGATTGTAACTAAAATCAGACCTGATAATGTACTGATTCCAACGATTTTATCAAAACCAACACCGACTGTTCCAAGAACCACTGAAGATGATTCAGCCAATAGGCCAATTACTGGGAAAATAATAATAGCTAAAATATAAGAAATACCAAAATTATGTAAAGCTTCTCCTTTAGGCCTATTGAACGGTTCTATTAAACCTGAGTGAAGTCCTGATGATAATCTGGCTCCTAAAATACTTATTAAACTGCCGCTTTCTCCTGAAAATAGAGGAATTAAAGTAAGCAAACTAGGATTTGTAAGCAATGTTTCAAGAGAACTGTTTAATATTCCACCTGCAGAACCTCCTAAAAAGGAACATAATAACAATATAGGAGTGGATTGCTTTAAAATGGTTTTTGTCTCATCAGACAATCTGTAACAATAAATAAAAGCTATTAAAACAGATATTAATATCACTACAAGGACAATGTCTTTTATAATGTAATTAAAGCATGTGTATGTTAAGATATATGTTGATGCAATAATTGCAGGTAAGGTCAATAAGTCTCCGCAGGCTGCAATAATCGGACTTGTAATGTTATCCGGATCCCATCCATGTTCAAAACTTTTAAATGAAACCAACATTGTTATTGGAAGCATTACTAAATTTGAAATCAAACCTGAAAAAGAACAAATCAAAATAAAGTCAATCAGTTCCATTGAAGGATAACGCAACAAAATACAGAATATCTTACCGACGATTCCTAAAAATATGGATAAAACCAATGTTAAAACAAAAGATGAGTATATATTGTAATTCAGCTGTTCTGAAAATTTAAATTTAGGAGAAATCAAACCTATATGCAAGTTAGTTGATAATCTTGAAGCAAATGAACCGAAAATATTTCCTCTCATACCAATTGCACCAGGAACTATAACTAAAAGTCCAGGAAAAGTTTCAAGGAAAAATGTCATTTTGCCTAAGATTACACCGGCAAATAAATCTCCTATAGCACATATCAAAAGAGCAATTAATCCTTCTTTAATAATAGATTTGTGTTCAGCGTAAAAATCACTGACTACTTTTGTAGATAGTGAACTGCGAATCTTCTTCTGTTGGTCTTTCACAATTATCACTACCTATTATCATATTATCACTCTTTAATCTTCGTCTTCTAATTCTTCTGGAATTTCTTCTAAAGTACAGGTTCCTGCAGCCAATTTTTCAAGTAAATCTGCACCTGCTTCTGTACCTTTTAAAATTAATGTATCATTTGGTAAAATGGTTGTATGTTTATCCGGACCGTAAATCCAGGAAGTTCCTCTTCTAATAGCAATTACTCTCATACCTGTACGATTTACTAAAAGTAAATCTCCTAAACTGTTATTTGCTAAATCAGATTCTTCACTAACAGAAACTCTAACAATACTTTTATCAGATTCTTCCATTACCATTTTAAATACAGGATGTGGTTTAAAACCAGTAATTACTAAGTCAGCTAAATCTTTAGCTGCATTTGCAATACTTTCAGCAGCTTCAGCAATTTCCAAAAGTGCTGTTAATTTTTCAGCATCTTCATAGGACCTAGCAGCCACCAGGGATTCTTTTTTTATCTCATAATTCATTGCATTAACTTCATTTTCTAAAGCAATTACTTCTTCTGCCGCTGCTTTGCTGTTAAATAAAACTGCTGAATAAGCTAAATCAACCATAAGTTCCGATAAATTTTTCATTTCAATTAATAACTTTTTAATCGACATTCAATTTCCCCTAAAGATCATTCGGATTACTTTTCAATAAGCATGCTCTTCTAAGTTTTAATAAAGTTTTTTTCTTGCTTTTTAAATCTTCAACATCTTCTAAAATATTTTCCAAAGGCTTTCTTAAGCATTCAACACTTTCTTTTTCATGCAACCAATTGCATTCCTTACAATTCCAAACACCTTTGCCTTTAATCCATTCTCCACCTGTTGAAGAATCACCGCACGGATAAAACGGACAATAACAGAAGTCACAGTACTGTCCTTCATAATGACATGGATAGTAATCGCATTCCCTGTTAGGTCCATGGACTACTTCCCCATTCAAGAATTTTTCATAATGATCTTGTGATAACGGATGAATTTGAGACCTTATAACATAGCCTCTAGGAGTAATAAGCTTACCGTCTTGAACATAAGTTACGTCATTTCCTACAATCAATGTACAAGACATGTTGACAATATCTTCAGTTAGATCCTTTACTTTAACGATTGTTTCCTTTGCCGGTTCATATGTACTATCCACAATACCTATTAAAGCATCTTCACCTTTAATATCAATTACACATTGTTTAAATCTTCTGAAAGGTTCTTTACGAGTTTTACTTAAAGGATTATAAATAGCAACAATTAAATTAGCTTCAAGCGCATATCTCAATTTCTTTTCAATTTCAGAAAGAGGTGTTAAGATGTTGCTTAAGCTGATTGCAGCAAAATCATGTAAGGGAGCTCCAAGTTTACTTGAAGCATAATTTAGGGCTGATACGCCAGGATAAACCTTAACTTCCACATTTTCATATTTGCTTACAATCTGATATAGCACATTTGCCATTCCAAAAACACCAGGATCACCAGAACTGATTAATGATACTGTTTGTCCATTCAAACTTTTTTCAATAGCCATTTCAGCTCTAGCTATCTCATCGCCCATTCCTTTTTTAATAATTTCCTTATCAGCTATCAAATCATCAATCTGATTTACATATTTCTTATAACCTATAATTACATCTGATTCTTCAATAGCTTTTATGGCTCCTAAAGTCATGTTCTCTCTATTCTGACCAATACCAATAACATTAATCATACAATCACTTAATATAATTTTAACACTGAATTTATTTTAATAGTATCTTTCTCCACAAGCAATCCTGTTCCCTTGTAAGAAGCCACACCATTAGCAATTACCTTATATGAAGGAGTTTGACTTATTACAATTTGTCCGGAAGTAGAATTAGGTGAAGCATAACCTAAAGCTTCAATAGTTACATTAAATTCAGAATTCTTTGGGTCTTCTAATGTAGTTACATTAATAGATTCATAATTAACTCCATCAACATTCGACAGTTCTTCAAGCTGTAGAGCAATATCTTTTTTGTTAGAAATTGAAACTGGAGTTGGATCTTTAACTAAAACCTGGTTTACTTTATCTGGACTGAAGAAACCTGAAATTTTAGAAATTTGCATATCTATTAAACCCTGAACATTAGGCGCTTCAGAAGTAACAATAGTATATGAACCTAAAAGGCCTAACTCAAAGAATACTACAAATAATACAACAATTAAAATAATTCTAACTATTTTATTCGCCATTTTATCACAATCATTACTTAAATTATAATAATTATATTATAATAATTTAAATTTTATTTTTAATATATAATAAATATAACTATAAAAGACAATTTTACAGGTTTTTACAAAAAATACAAATATAAATTCTCAAAGTTTATTAACATAGAAAATTAAAAAATTAATTAATATGTCAACTAATAAAATTCTATTAAAATTTGCAAAAAAAGGAATTAACCTATCACCAGAAGCTTATAATAAAGTTATTAATGCTGAAAATCCTCTAGATTTTGCATCTTCATTAATAGTAAAGCTAAAAGGTGATAAGTTTTCATCAAAGGATTTGGTATCTGTCAGTGGTGAAACTATTGATGAACTTTTAGGAAATACTGTAAAAACCGATAATTCAAACCAAAAAACATTAACAAATGATAATTCAGTTGATATGAGTTCTCAAGAGATAAAAGAACCTGTAAAAAAAACACCACAACTTGATAAACCAGAAGAAATTAAGACTGTTGAAAAACCAGCACCGGAAAAAATAAAAAAAGATATCAATAAAGCAGAAGTTAAAACAGTTGAAAAAGCTGAAGTAAAACCAACATCAATTGAAAACCTAAAAAAGGACAGTGACAAACCTGAAAAATATGTTAATAAAGCAATTGTTGAAGCTTCTGAAACTGTTAAAGATGCTAAAATTAAATTTAAGAGAAATGAACAAAAAACCAATGTGGAATATGATTTTGAAATTATCCAAGACATGAGTAAAAAATCATATACCAGCGGAGAGATTGAAAATTTAATCGCCTATTTCAACAGCAGATATGAAAAACTGGAAAAAATACTTTCTCAAAGACCTGAACTTAGAAACTATACCAAAATCGCCGATATTGATGATTCACAGGATAGCTTAAGTTTAATTCTAATGGTCAAAGAGATAAGATCCAGTAAAAATGGTCATAAAATCGTTGAATTTGAAGATGATACCGGAAACATATCCATTCTATTTTCACAAAACAATGATGAGTTATTTGCCGAAGCTGAAAAACTGGTAAGGGATGAAGTAATCGGTGTTATAGCCAATAAAAGTGATGACAGAAACTTTGCATTCGGTCAGCAGATAATTAATCCAGGTGTATTAAGGATTCCTGAAAAAGAGATGGATTTTGGTATTGTATTTTTATCCGATGTTCACATAGGCAGTCTGACATTTCAGGAAGATGCATTCTTGAGATTCATTGACTGGATTAATTGTGACTTTGGAACTGAAGAACAAAGAAGAGTTGCCGAAGACATCAAATACCTGATTATCGGAGGAGATATTGTTGACGGTATTGGTGTATATCCTAATCAGGAACAGGAATTGGCCATTAAAGATATCACAAAACAATATGATGAAGCAGCTAAATTCCTTGGAAACATCAGAAGTGACATTAAAATTATTATTGCTCCTGGAAACCACGATGCATCCAGAGTTGCAGAACCTCAACCTGCAGTTCCTGAAGAATATGCTAAGGCACTTTACGAACTGGATAATGTGGAATTTATTTCAAATCCTGGTGTTGTTTCCCTTGACGGTATTAAAGTTCTAATTTATCACGGCCGTAGTTTTGACGATTTGGTTATGGCTGTTAAAGAGTTTACATATGAGAAAAATGATTTGTTAATGGAAGAACTTATGAAAAAAAGGCATTTAGCTCCAATTTATGGTGAAAGAACTCCATTAGCATCAGAACTTGAAGATTATCTTGTTATTGAAGAGGTACCTGACATATTACACACAGGTCATGTTCACGTTAATTCCTACAGAAGGTTCAATGGAATTCATTTAATCAATTCAGGAACTTTTCAGACACAAACAAGCTTCCAAAAAATTCATAATATTGAACCAACACCTGCAGAAGTTCCTGTTATCCATAAAGGAAAATATAAACATTTCAAATTTTTATAGAGGAATTATATGATAAAAAATATTCAAGAAATTATTGATACTGGAAACAATCTTTACGATAAAAATTTAATTTCAGGAAAATCAGGTAATATAAGTAAAAGAATAAGAGGCGCCAGTGGCGATATTATTGCCATTACTCCAACTTTGAAATCAATATCTGGTTTAGATCCTGAAGATATTGTTTTGGTTGATATAGATGGAAACCTGTTATCAAATGGGAAACCATCTTCTGAAATTAATATGCATTTGGGAATTTATAAAAAAAGGGATGACGTTAATGCAATAGTTCATACACATGCTCCCTATGAAACAGGTTTTGCTTTTTCCAATAAAGAAATTAAAAGGCTTGAAGGTTTTGGAGAAATAAAAAAACCATTTTTACCTTCTATTGATTACGAAAAACCAGGAAGTGAAGAGCTTGCAATCAGCGCCAGCGAAGGCATTGGTAACGATGATGTACTTGTTCTAAAAAATCATGGTGTGATTTGTGTTGGTAAAAATTTAAAAGAAGCAGAATCACTTGCAATATTTGTCGAAGAGTCTGCAAAAACTCAATTTATCTCATTAATGTTAAATTCAGTTGAAGATATCTAAAAATCTTCATCTGAAGTTACATTACTTTTATTTCTATTAGCTAATCCTTCTTCAATCATTTTTAGGATTAATCCAGATAATGAAGTATCTTCATCAATAGCTATTTTTTTTAGTTCTTTTTTCAAGTCCACAGGTAAATTTATTGTTGTTTTGCTTATATCTGACATGTATAATAATTCAATTTAATTAAATATAAATTTTTCTAATATTAATTAGTTAATATAACCAAAAACTATTTAAAGTTATTAATTACATATTATTATATTAATATAAACTATTTCTATTTATATAATTTATTTTGGAGGGAGTATGATGAGTGGTCAAATCGATGAAGTTTGTGAAATACTTGAATATATCGCAGATAATAATACTGTTCCTCGTAATATAAGAGAGGCTGCTAGTGATTCTAGTGCATTATTAAAAGACGAAGAACAAGACCAATCTGTAAGAATAAGTACTGTCTTAGGAAAATTAGATGAAATCAGTAATGATCCTAATATTCCAGTACATGCAAGAACTTTAATTTGGGAAGTTCTATCTAAATTAGAATCTATCTAATTTTACTTTTTTTATTTTATATTATTGTTATTTTGAGATGGCAATTGCTACTGTTACGCCATCATATGAAGTTTTTTTATATATTAATTTTGAATCAAAACCTGCTGTTATTAATGCTGAAGGTTCACAAACACCATATATTCCGAATTTTGATTTTACAAATTCTGATTTTTGAATATCTTTTGATTCAAACAATTTCAATTTTTCCAGATCCACAAAATTTACAGGAATTTCAAGTTTTTCAGATAACTCCAAAATGCCTTTTTCATCTTTTTTAATTTCAGCAGATGATAACATGTTAACACGTGATTTATGAATATTCAAATCATTTAAAGACTTTTCAAAAGCTTCCAATATCTTTTCATATTCCTTTCCACGTCTGCATCCTATTCCAACAACAATTTTTTTCTCTTTTAAAACTATTTTATGTTCATCTAAATTTACATGGATTTCATCGGGATTTACATTAGATGAATAATTTATAGAGAGAACTATTTCAAGTGTATTATTATTCAAATAATCAGTCAGATAATCATAATTTTTATTTGGATTTAGTGTAAATGCAATTTCTCTTCCTTCCAATATTGCCTTGTTGAAAAACAAGATTTCATTTGTATTGTCAATTGATAGATAAAGGTCTTTTGACAGAACATCTATTCCCAATTTCCGGTTTACATCTGTGGATGTTGTAATTACAGGAACAGCATTTATTAAGTTGGCAATTTTATTGGTTAATGAATTTGCACCGCCTAAATGACCAGATAATGTTGAAATTACAAATTTTCCATTATCATCAATATTTAAAATGGCAGGATCTGTCACTTTTGATTCAATGTAGGGTGCAATTGTTCTTATTAATATTCCAGATGCCATTATGGCAATTACTGCATCATATTCAAAAAAAGCAATTTTTAAATATTTTTTAACATTCTTGTGAAAAAGATCACATCTAATAATTGTAGAATCACTGTCCAATTTTTCCTTTAATTTTAATGCCAGCTTTTGGCCTTTATTAGAAACAGAAACTATAGCAATTTTCATATTATCACTAAATATATATTTAAAATTAAGTTAAAAAAATTAATGTTAATAAAATCAATACTGTGAATGTAAATAATATAATTGTTAATTTTGACAGATTAACAGCTTTTGTAATGTCTTCCTTGTCAATTTCCTTGTTGACATCCCCTAAAATATAGGTATCTTTTTTAACTAATTGAATATCCAGTGCTCCTGCTGTTGTTGCCATTGTATAACCTGAATTAGGACTTGGACATTTTCTTGCATCTCTTCTCATTATTTTATAACTGTTTTTACCATTTAATTTAAGTAGATAGGCAGATATTACAACATAAATTCCTGCTATACGTGAAGGAATGTAATTTAAAATATCATCAATTTTTGCAGGTACAAAACCAATATCAGATAATTCATCAGTTTTATATCCCACCATTGCATCAAGTGTATTAAACATCCTGTACAACATTGGAATCAACAGCAAATAAAACAACTGATTGTCAAATGGCCAAATCAATATAATTATTCCAAATATTGTATAATAAAAGATTGGAGCAACATATGAATCTGTGATGTTTTCAGTCAGGCTTTCAATTACAGCTGAAACAATAAAACTTTCTGTAAGCTCACCTGTGTTTCTGCTCACCAGATAAGAAACTGACTTTCTTGCCTTGTCAATACTTTCATCCAAATCATCTTTAACATCCATAGCTGTTTTTAATAACATATTTATTGAATATGTGGATGATAAAAGAATTGCAAAAGCAACAAATAACAATATAATGTTTACTTGACAAATAACATACAATATTAACAATATAACACTAACAGAAATACCACTGCATATAACCAGCAGCAGTCCTGAAAATCTGTTTTTTATATTAATAAAAATATTTTTAAAAAATGTTATGATTGATCCGATTATAACAACAGGATGGACCTTTGTTGGCAGTTCACCGAAGATAACATCAATTGCAAGTGAAAACAACAGTCCTAATACAATAAATAAAAATAAATTCAAAGAAACAATATTAGTTGTATCGATTGATATTATATTATTTATTATATTATTATATTCAATCATACTTTATTATATATAATAAAAAAATAAATAATTTATTATTTATAATTTTAAAAAAGATGATAACATGGAAATCGAAGAACAAATCAAAAAATGGTTACTTGACGAAGATTGCTTAAGAGAAATGAAATATGATGAGAATGCTGATTTTCATTTTATTGTTGAGTTTCCAAAAGAGAATATTATGGATGTTGTTAAACCTAAAGATAAAGACTGTATTATAATTGCATGTGCTACTCAGGTAGCTCCACAACATCTTGATTTGATGAAGTCAACAGATGTTAAAACTCAAAAAGATTTCATTCTGGAATTAAACTTTGGATTAAATAATTTTTTAGTTGATTTTGAACTTCAAATCAACCAGAACATTTTACAGCAATTCGTTGTTACTGAACAAATATTTAATGATGGTTTAACTAAACATGAATTTATGAAAACTATGAAAAGAGTTTTCAAAGCTAAATTACATTGTATTTGGTTAATTGATAAGAAATTTGGCAGTTTGAATGACTTTACTGTTCCTTCAAATGAGAATGATATGTTCTTGTAGAGAGGGAGAGGTACTTTTCAACTGTAACATTTACGAGGGTATATTAAGACAGAAGAGGTATATTTCAACTGTAAACACTTGAAATTTATCTCTCTATTTTTTCATTTTCACTACATTATTTGATTGTGTCTATCATGTTACAATTTCATTACAATTTCTCATTTTTGTTACACTTGAAACACACCCCTTCAATTTTGCTTTGCGCATGAAATTGTTTACACTTGCAATACATGTCTCCCTCTCAATGTAAAATCATTATAATTTTTTCAAAAATCTTGTTTTTCAAGCCATCTGAGGCCTTATTTTCATTGTTTTTCTTTAATATTTACACTTGAAATTATTATTTTATATTTGAAATAGTGATATTTCATTTTTTTATTTTAAATGTCTTAAAATATTTAATTCTTATAAATATTCAATTTTAACTTCAATTTATTAAAAATAGTAAATTTAAATTGTTTAATAATATTATAAATCATTTTAAACAGAGAAAATTTTTTACATTTTCTTAAATTTATCAATTCATGGCACTTTTGCAATGAAAAAGTTTATTTATCAGGTGGTAAATATTAATAACACTGGAAATTATACTTAATTATTTTTCATGATTTTTACTTATTATTGTGGTGGTATAATGTCAAACGTTTTTGAAGATTTAGAAAAAGATATGGGTAATACAGTATCGAAAAGTATATTTAAAGATAAAGCTCCATTGGATCATAGATATTTACCTGATAAATTGGTTCACAGAGAAGATCAAATCAGACAGATTGCAAAATATTGGGTAGATGTTTTAAACAACATTACTCCTTCTAATGTTACTCTTTATGGAAAAACAGGAACAGGAAAGACTGCAGCATCCAAGTTTGCACGTGAACAGCTAATTGAAATTGCTAATAAGAAAAATGTATTTGTTAAAGTTGAATATGTCAGATGTACAGATTACAATACTGAGTATCAGGTTTTAGCCAGATTATGTAATCAGTTAGGCCGTGATGTTCCTAATCGTGGTTGGACTAAAGGTGAAGTTGTCAACACATTCAGGGATATTTTCAGAACCAATGCATTCGGTAAAAAACTGCAATTAATTGTTATTTTGGATGAGATTGACATTTTGCTTGAAAAAGATGGTGATGGAATATTATACACATTAACAAGAACAGACAATGTTTCTGTTTTATCAATCAGTAACTTTTTAGACTTTAAGAATTTAATAAAATCCAGAGTAACCAGCAGCTTAAAAGATAAGGAGATTGTTTTCCCTCCATACGGAGCAGATCAGTTATCTGACATTTTATCTGAAAGGGCAGAGTTGTCTTTTAAAGAAGGAGTTTTGGATGATGATGTAATTCCATTATGTTCTGCAATGGCTGCTAAAGAAGAAGGTGATGCAAGATATGCTCTTGATCTTTTAAAAAATGCAGGTGAATTGGCATTTGATGATAATTCAGAAAAAGTCACAGGTGAACATGTAAGAAAAGCTAAGGATACTATTGAACACAATAAAGTTACTGAAATTATTTCCACATTGCCGCTACAGCAACAAAGGGTTTTGGAAGCTATCCTCAACTTGACAAAGCAGGATGAAGAAATATCTTCAGGTAAATTATATGAGGAATATAAGGAAATTTCCAAAAAAGATGCTGTAACCTATAGAAGAATCTTTGATTTTATAAATGAACTTGAGTTATTGGGTATTATTTCTACAAACACAGTTTCACGTGGTCGTGGAAAAGGAAGAACCAATATTATCAAACTTCAATGTGATGAAACATTACTTGAAACAACCCTTTACACTATTTAGGGTTGTTTTTTATTAATGTTTTTAGAATTGCCATTCTAACTGGAACAGCATTGGCCGCCTGTGTAAAATATTTGTTGTATTTTGTATTATCCACATCAGTATCTATTTCATCAACTCTTGGTAAAGGATGCATAACAATCAGATCTTTACCTTCTAACATTTTTTTGTTAATTATATAAGCTCCTTTTATTTTTAAATAATCATTGATATCCCCAAATCGCTCTTTTTGGATTCTGGTTACATATAAAACATTAACATCATCAATTATTTCTTCAATTGAATCTACTTCAATCCATGTTACATTTGTTTTGTTAATATCGTGAAATACTTCTTGAGGCATTTTTAGCTCAGGCGGTGAAACCAAATAAAGGGTAACATTTTTGTATAATCCTAATGCATTTGATAGGGAATGAACTGTTCGTCCATATTTCAAGTCACCAATCAAGGCTATTTTTAAGTTGTCAATTTCTCCAATTTCTTTTTTGATAGTGTATAAGTCAAGTAATGTTTGTGTTGGGTGCTGACCGGCTCCATCACCTGCATTTATAACAGGAACATCCACTATATCTGATATGAATTTTGATACTCCCTCAAGTTCATGCCTGATAACCAGTGCATCACAATATCCTTCAAACATTTTTGCTGTGTCTGCAATGCTTTCACCTTTGGAAACAGAACTTGATCCGCTGTTTTCAAATCCGATTCCATCTCCACCCAAACGTTTAATTGCAGTTTCAAAAGACATTTTTGTCCTTGTTGATGGTTCAAAAAACATTAAACCAAGAAGTTTTCCTTTAAGTTCATCACATGTTTCTCTTGATTTTGCAATATCCTCTAATTTTTCAGCTTCTTCGAGAATATAATCAACATCTTTTCTTTCAAAATCTTTAATTGAAATTATGTTTTTTAAATCAAAAATTCTAATCAACCCTTCCAGTTTTTAAATAATTCTTTCAATAGGCATTACAAGTATATCTTTTGCACCAGCATTTCTCAAGTCATTGACCAGTTCGAATACCTCTTTTTCATCAATTACTGCCTGAACTGCTACAGTTTTTTCATTGGACAGTACTTCAGATATTGTTAAACCGCCCATGGACGGCATTACTTCTTTAACTTTATCCAAATCCTTTGTTTTAACATTCATTGTTACAAGTTTTTTACGGTCGGCATCCAGCACACCTTTAATACTTGTACTGACTGCTTCAATTAGCTCTTTTTTTGATTTTAAGCTATCTTCATTAGCAATGAGTTTTATGCTGCTTTCAAGTATTGTGTCAATAATTTTAAGGTGATTCATTTTTAAAGTGGTTCCAGTACTGGTTAAATCAGTAATTAAATCGGCTATGCCGATAAATGGAGCTGCTTCTGTAGATCCGCTTAATTTCACGATTTTCAAATTTAAACCATTTTCATTTAAATATTTTTCAGTTAAAGTAGGAAATTCAGTAGCAACTTTCATGTCCTGTGTTATATCATCTATGGAGTTTATATTTGACTCCTCAGGAGATGCAAGGACCAATTTAGTTTGTCCAAACCTCAAGTCGAGTAATTCAATGACTTCTGATTCACTTTCCTTAATTAAATCTACACCAGTTATTCCCATATCTGCTACTCCGTCATTTACAAATTCAGGAATATCAGATGCCCGTGCAAACATTACCTCTATATTTTCGTTAAATGTTTTTGAAATCAGTTTTCTATTATTTTTATCGATTAATCCTAAACCAGCCTTTTCTAAAATGTTTATTGATGGTTCACTTATTCTACCCTTGGAAGGAATGGCAATTTTTATTTTCATCTTATCTTCTCAATATTTTTTTCTTATAATATATTTTAAATCTTTTTATTAAATACTTTCTCAATATACTTGATTATTTTCTAATTTATCCTTTAATTTTGCAAAATATTTAAATATTAAGTCATGTAATATGATATTTAGCTTATTATTAATCGATGTTAATAATAAGTTTTGATTAACTTATAGTGAGGTGAAAATTATGTCTGAAATACCAAAAGCTCCTATTGCAAGAATCATTAAAGAATCTGGTGCTGAAAGAGTTAGCGAAGATGCAAAAGAAGAATTAGCTGCATACTTAGAAGAAGTTGCTCGTAACGTTGCTAAAGAAGCAAACCAAGTAGCTAAAATCGCAAAACGTAAAACTGTTAAAGCAGATGATATCAAATTAGCAATTAAAAACTTATAAATAAGTTTTTAACTACTTTTTTTATTTTTTTAGGTGTTATTATGTCAGATAATACTATTTTAATTAAGAATGCATTTATCTTAAATCCGAATAATTTTGAAGAAAAAAGACAATCTCTTTTAATTAAAAATGATTTAATCGCAGAAATTTCAGATGAAATTGATGAAACTAACGTTGATAAAATAATTGATGCTTCAGGAAAAATTTTACTTCCTGGATTAGTAAATACTCATACTCATTTATCCATGACTTTATTTAGAGGATTAGCTGATGATTTAAGTTTGGACAGCTGGTTAAATGATCATATATGGCCAATGGAAGCTAATCTTAATGGAGATTATTGTTATATTGGGGCTCTTTTAGGAGCTGTTGAACTTATCAAGTCAGGAACCACAACATTTTCCGACATGTACTTTTACATGGAAGATGTGGCACGTGCTATTGATGAGGCAGGAATCAGAGCTGTTTTGTCTTATGGAATGATTGATTTTGGAGATGCTGAAAGAAGAGAAGCTGAAATCAGGGAAAATTTAACATTATTTGAAAACTGCAATGGAATGGCTGACGGAAGAATAAAAGTTTTCTTCGGACCTCACTCTCCTTACACAGCTTCAGAGGAACTGCTGATAAAAGTGCGTCAACTGGCTGACGAATACAATATGGGTATTCATATACACGTTTCAGAAACCCAGAAGGAAATCAATGATGTTTCAGAAGAAAAAGGATTAAGGCCATTTGAATATCTTGAAAAAATAGGCTTTTTAGGTCCTGATGTTGTTGCAGCTCACTGTGTATGGTTAAGTGATGATGAAATTGAAATCATAAAAAAACATGGTGTAAAAGTTTCACACAATCCGTGCAGTAACATGAAATTGGCTTCAGGAATATCTCCAGTTTCCAAATTGATTGAAAATGATATTTGCGTTTCAATTGGTACAGACGGTGCTTCTTCCAACAATAATCTTGATTTAATTGAAGAATTAAAAACTGCAAGTTTACTTCAAAAGGTTTCAACCCTTGATCCTAATGTTTTAAACTCACATGAAGCTATAGCCATGGGTACTATCAAAGGTGCTGAAGCTTTAGGTTTAAGTGATGAGATTGGTTCAATTGAAGTAGGCAAAAAAGCAGATATTATTTTAGTTGATACAAATTCCGCTAATATGGTTCCGGACAGTTCTACATTAACATCCAACATGATTTATTCAGCTAACGGTTCAAATGTAGACACTACAATTTGTAATGGAAAAATATTAATGGAAAATAAAAAATTAACTGTATTGGATGAGCAAGAAATCTATGACAAAGCTCGCGAAGCAATTAAAAATTTAAAAGAAGCTATCTAGCTTCAAATTTTATTTCTTTTTGATTAACAATAATACTTCTTTTCCACTCATCATTTGTTTCAGGGAAATCGGATCTGAAATGAGCTCCTCTACTTTCTCTACGTAATATTGCAGATTTTACAGATAAAATACAGATTTCAACCATATTAATGACTTCAAGAGCATTAACTAAATCAGTATTGTATTGCTTTTTATCACTGACACTTAGGTTGTCCAGTTCTTTTTGCATTTCAAGCAGTTCCTTCAATGCTTCGTTCAGTGTTTTTTCATCACGAACAATTGAAACTTTTTCCCACATTAGCTTTTTGATTCTATTTTTAAATTCTTTTGGTTTAATTGAACCTTCTTTAAATAGATTTTCTATTCTTGAAGCTTCCTCTTTAACCTGTTTTTCATTAGTTTTAAGTTCTGTATTTTTACAGGCTTTGGATGCACTTTCACCGGATATTTTTCCAAATACCTGTGTATCAGCAAGTGCATTACCTCCTAAACGGTTAGCTCCATGAACTCCTCCGCAGACTTCTCCGGCTCCAAAGAGGTTTTTAATTGAAGTTGATCCGTCGGTATCTATTTTCAGACCACCCATAAAGTGGTGAGCTGTAGGTGCTACTTCTATAGGCTCATGTTTAATGTCCACACCGACATTTTCAAATTGCAAAACCATTGTTTCAAGTTTTTCATCAATATAGTCATCATCCAGATGGGAAATGTCCAGGTATACTCCTCCGTTTTCGGTACCTCGCCCTTCAATAATTTCGCTGTATATTGAACGGGCAACAACATCACGGGTAGCCAGTTCCATTTTTTCAGGAGCATATCTGCTCATAAATCTTTCACCGTCTTTATTTATGAGAAGTCCGCCCTCTGCTCTGACCGCTTCTGTTACAAGGATTCCTCTTTTGGATTTTGGTGTTACCATTCCTGTCGGGTGGAACTGTATCTGTTCCATATCTATTAAATCGGCACCTGCTCTGTATGCAATTGCAAAACCATCTCCGTTTTTTTGTGAGGTGTTTGATGTTACAGGGAATAATTGACCAGCACCTCCGCTGGCTAAAATAACAGATTTTGCTTTAAAATAAATTAAACTTGAATCCTTTAAGTTTAAACCGGTTGCACCAATGACTTCATCATCTAAGGTAACCAATGAGGTAATCATGACTTCTTCAATGCATTCAATATCTCTTTTTATGATTTCTTCTTTAAGAGCGTTTAATAATTCTGCGCCTGTTCTATCTCCTTGATAGCATGTTCTTCTGTAGGTTTGACCACCGAATGGTCTTTGATCAATTTCACCGGATTCCTGTCTGTCAAATAGTGCACCGTAGTTTTCCAAATCAATAAGTCTTTTCGGTGATTCGTTTACTAGAATGTCAACTAGTTTTTTGTCATTGAGGTAGCTTCCGCCTTTAAGTGTATCTTGTATGTGTGCCTCAATTGAATCATCCTTATCAACGGTTTTAAATACTGCGTTGTATCCGCCTTCAGCCATTCCAGTACAACCTGATCTAAATGAAAGACCTTTGGACACGATAATAGCTTTTAATCCAGCATTATCAACTTCAATTGCAGCCCTTGAGCCTGCTCCTCCTGAACCAATTATTAACACGTCTGTAGAGATAGTTTTTATTTCCATTTCAATTACCCTGTAAAATTTTATTATAATAATATTTTGTATTTCTATCGTTAAATAAATTTCTTCAAAAATATTTATTAATTAAAATGTATTAATTATAGTTATGAATCTACATTACTTAATTTAAATTTTAGTAAAAGATTCTATACATTAATTAAATTAAAATTATAATTGATATTTTGATGTTAATCTTTGTTACATGTCATTTTAATTAGGGGGTATTTTATGAAAATTGAGGGTGAAATTACAACAGGTTTGGGAAAAGCTGAATATTTCATGTCACAGGAATTTTACACTAAGGAGTTTAAGAAAAACTTGGGATTTGTTCCATATCCTGGAACACTTAACATTGTTGTTAATGAACAGTATCTGGATGAAATTTCTCAAATCAAGAATTCCTGCAAAAATTTGATAAAGCCTGATGATGGTTTTGGTGCTGTAAAATATATTAAAGCTAAATTAAATGATGAAATTGATGGAGCTATTGTTTTTCCGGCAAAAACCACTCATGAAGAAAAGTACCTTGAATTTATTGCAGAAATTAAAGTAAGGGAAAAGTTGAATCTCAATGATGGAGATATAGTTTATCTTGAATTTTAAATCATTTCTATTTTTTTACCAAAAAGTATTTTATACATGATAAATATATTTGATAATACGTTCTCGGGGCGGGGTGCAATTCCCCACCGGTGGTGATTTAAAAAAATAAGTCCACGAGCACAAAATATGTGTTGATTTGGTGAGATTCCAAAACCGACGGTAACAGTCCGGATGGAAGAGAAGATAATAGTATTTAGTTATTTTTAGCCCTGGTTCTAGTAAATAAGGAGATATTACTATGAATCAAGAAACAAACTTAGATGAAGCTTTAGAAGCTATTAGAAATGGTGAATTCGTACTAGTTTTTGATGATGATGATAGGGAAGGAGAAGTTGATATGATTATCGCTTCTGAATTTGTAACCCCTAAATCCATTGCAACAATGAGAAATGACGCAGGCGGATTAATCTGTAATTGTTTACATGCTGATTTTTGTGAAGCTATTCACTTGCCGTTCATGGTTGACATTATGAAAGCTGCAACAGAAACATACCCTGAACTAGCTAAACTTGCACCAACCGATATTCCATACGATGAAAGATCATCATTTTCAATATGGACTAACCACAGAAAATCTTTCACTGGTGTTACAGATCATGACAGAGCTATGACAATTAGTGAAATGGCTATCATGATGAAAGAAGAAAGATTTGATGAGTTTGGAGCAACATTTAGATCTCCTGGTCATGTATGTCTTTTAAGAGGATCAGACGGATTAGTTAAAAATAGACAAGGACACACAGAAATAGGTCTTGCCTTATGTGAAATGGCTGGTGTGACTCCGGTCTGTGTAGTTTGTGAAATGATGGATGGTGAAACTGGACAAGCTACCTCAGTTGCTGATGCTCGTAAATACGCTGAAAAAAACGGATTAGTCTTGCTTAGAGGCGAAGACATCATTAATAAATATTTAGAGGAATAATTAATTCCTCTCATTTGCCTTTTTAGCTATATGATTAGCTATAAATTCTGTATTTTGTTTTATTTTATAGGAATTATAAATGCTGAATGATACATATTTACCGTCACGCATTTGTATTTCCAAACCATCTTTGACTTCTTTTGACATGCTTATTGAAGCTATTTTTTCCCATTTGATTCTAAGGGTTTTGCTTTTAAGCGCTTTTTCAATATGTATTCCATCATCCAGGATTTTAACGATTTTAACTAAACGACGATTTTTATCAGAGTTAATTTGTATATCGCCATTTTCATCAAATACATAATCAGGAATCAGACATGTCGCCTTCCATCCTTGTTTCATTTTTGTCAGGACATGTGCCCTATCTTTTTTTGTGAGTTTTACTCCCTTTTCAGGACTTAAGTTAAGAGCCATTATATCACCTTGCTTTTAATTTCTTCAAATGAATAAATCTTTTTAAAGTTTACTTCCTTTGCCATAGCTATTATTTCATCAATGTTTAGGTTGTTTTCCACAAGGTCCATTGCATAGGAAGTGAACAGTTCATATCTGATTTCTACTTCTGGAATAAATCCTCTCATGTCTGCATTTTTTAATTTAGGAATTTTTAAAACTTTTTTCACGTTGGTGTTATTCTTAATATATGGAACCACGTTGTCGAATATATTGTCATTGTATACTTTATTCAGTAAAATCGCCTCTACATCAACACCAAATTTTTCAAGCATATTTGCATGTGAAACTAAATCTATTGCTGCTGATTCAATTCCGCCTTTGTTTACACCTGAAGCTAAAATCATCGGAATGTCTGATGACATTGCAATTTCTGCAGCTGAAAATGGTACTTTTTCATTTAAAAGACCTGTAAATACACTCATAACGCCTTCAATAAGAACAATATCATAGTCAGATGAGTTTAATTTCGCGACGGTAGATTCAATATCTTTCCAACCAAGGTGTCCAATTTTTATGGAGGCGAAATCTTCCATTTTTCCTTTTGTAAGATAAAGTCCGGGTATAATGTCTCGAACATCAGGACCAACTTTGAGCAGGGCAACTTTATACCCTCTTTTTCTTATTGCACCTGCAAGTCCGGTTAATATGAATGTTTTCCCGGAGTCGGAACCGTTACTTCCAATCATCAAGTATTTCGGTTTCTTGAAAGGTTTTATTTCAGGTATTTTAATGTCAGTGTTGATTCCTACTTCGCTTTGGAGGAATTTTTTGACTTCTATATTTCTATTGTAAATGTCATCAATGTCTGATATATCTATTTGTTCCTTAATATTTTCTACAAGTATAGGATTTTCATCAAGTATGCCATGAATCATTGTACCGATAACATTTCCATCATCGTTGCATGCTCCTGAAAAGATGTTATAATCACCCTTTTTGTTAGTGTCTCCATAGTTCATTCTTTGAACTTTCGAATAGAATAAAGGTTTGGCATCACCTTCCACTTTACCGTATGTATGTGTATGAAAGCCGTCCACATCTTCAGTCTGATTTTTTACTAAAAATGAGTTGTCAAATACTTTTGCCTTAACACGGTCACTTGTAATAAGAGGTGAAAAGTTCACATCAATCAGGCCCAGTCCCTCTTTTACAATAGGTACAGGTGATTTTCTGCCGATGTCTATCTGGTTTGAAAGGAGTTGAAAGCCTGCACAGATTCCAATTATAGGTTTTCCATCATTTGCCATTTTTTTAATTTCCTTATTTAATGGCATGTTAATGTCATTGGATTCTATTAATGTTCCCCCAGGAATAATTAGGGCATCAAGTTCTTTGGAAGCTTTGTTTCCATTTACAAGACCATTTTCTTTAACAATGTCTGTAGGCAGATTTCCAAAATCTTCAAATCCCGGAACTGACCCGTTCAAATAAGCAAGTCCAATTTTTGTCATAAAAATACCTCTCTTGATAATCTATTGTATTTTTTTAATATATATTTTAGAGGTGTATTTCAAGTGTAAAATTTTTCATAAAAAAAAGAAATTATTGAGTGTTTTCGAAAACACTCATAGCTTTAATGATTTTTAAGTCATCTAATGGTTTAGCTTGTATTTGTAAACCTACAGGGATGCCATCCACTTTACCTGCAGGTATGCTTGCTGCCGGAATTCCTGCAAGGTTAGCAATAACTGTTAAGATATCGTAAGCATACATTTCCATAGGTTCCAAATCTTGGCCGATTTCGTGAGGAAGTTTAGGAACTGTAGGTCCTACAATCAAATCAACATTTTCAAGCATTGAAGTTATTTCTCCTCTAATTACAGATCTTGCTTTTAAAGCTTGTTTGTAATATTTACCACTGAATTCTGCTTCAGCAATGTGAGAACCTATTTTGATTCTTCTTAATACTTCATCACCGCAAACCTCTTCGATTCTGGAACCATAGTCTCTTCCGTCATACTTTCTTGTTGCAGAGAAGAATTCCACATAGTTAATTAGGTAATATGTAGGTAAACATAAGTCAATGTAATCAAAGCTTACTTCAACAAGTTCAGCGCCGGCATCAACCAGTTTGTTGATTGCTTTGTTCACGGTTTTGTTGATTTCTTCATCGGTAACGTCAATGAATTCCTTACATACTGCAATTTTCATGCCTTCAAGTGATGTATCTTCAAGTACTTCTGTGAAATCTGGTTTTTCCCAGTCAAGGGTGGTACATTCTGTTTCGTCATATTTTGCAATAGTGTTTAATGCTATTGCAATACCGCTTACATCATTAGCTAACGGACCTATTTGGTCTAAACTCATTGAAAGGTCAAGTAAACCCTGTCTTGAAACTGCACCGTAGGTAGGTTTAAATCCGACTACACCACAATGGGAAGCAGGATTTCTTATGGATCCTCCAGTATCGGAACCGATAGATATATCACACATTTCAGCTGCAATAGCTGCTGCACATCCGCCACTTGAACCTCCTGGGATTCTACCCATTGCAGCCGGGTTTTGGGTAGGTCCATAGTAGGAAGTTTCTGTTGAACTTCCTGCTGCGAATTCATCCATATTTAAAATACCGATGATTATTCCATCTTCAGCTAAAATTTCATTAACGACAGTTGCATTATAGCTTCCGTAGTAGTCTTCTAAGGTTTTGGAAGCTGCTGAAATAATCAAATCTTCAACATTAATGTTTGCTTTTATACCAAATACTAATCCAGCTAAAGCACCAACGTCTTCACCATTTGCTATTTTTTCATCTATAGCTTCAGCTTGTTTTAATGCATTTTCATAGTTTAATTCAATAAATGCATTAATGCTTTCGTTATTTTCATCGATAACTTTAATGAAGCTTTCTACATTTTCTTTAGCTGTCATTTCTCCATTTTTTATGGAGTTTAACTTTTCAATAACGTTCATTAAAACACCTTAATAATCATAAATTATAATATTAATACTTTATTTTTCAAGGTTTATAAACTTGTTTTTTTTGTATAATTTTAACACGATGTTAAACTCCTATGTCAGGAATTCTTTCATTGGTATTTTGTCTAATCCAGTTTGTTCCCATGCTTTTATAGAAATTGTTGGTTTGTGTTTTTACACTGCTTTTAAGATTATACTTATTTTTTATGACTAGTCCAATGTCTGCAAATCTGGTTTTGAAGTAGCTGACTGATACCCAGTTGGTTGGAACTTTGCCTGATCCGACATCATAGCTGCCGTATGAGTTACTGACCAAAATTTTCTTGCCGTCTGGACTAATATCTATTATTGCTATGTAATGACCAGGCAGGAAAGCTATTAATGCAGCGCCTTTTCTCAATTCTTTAATTGCACTGTTTAATGTGCTGCCGTAGTAGTAATAAGATTTGAAATTATGGCTGTCAATTGCAGCTTTTAAAACTGGAATATTAACTCCATTTGTTACATGTGCCTTTACCTGGAAGTATTTTTCAGAATAGTAATTTTTTAATACCTGAGTACAAACACTTGCTGATGTTGGTCCGCAGGTATAGCCTGTATTTTGATAATCACGAACTTCAGGATAGGTATATGATTTTCCTTTTAAATTTGCAGTGATTTTTGAAGGCCAATAGTTATACTGATTCTTTTTGACAACTTTTATATAAAATGCTCTTTCAATAACATTCCATTTTTCACGTTTTAGAATGTGAAATTTACTTGACTCGTTAGTTTTGAAGAATGTGTATTTTGACATTTTGCCGTTTAAATATAAACAGTAGCTGTCTCTTTTCATTACTTCTCTATACTGGTCTTTTGTAAGGGTATATTTTGCATCTTCATCTCCCATTACATAGTTTGCAGGCATTCTGTCAATGTCAGGTACTCCATTTTTTAGCGGAATGTAGTTTTTCATTGGATTTTTAACGTCGCCTGCAATACAGTTGATTTTTTTGGAAACGTTATATTTTCCGTAAGTTACCTCCACTTCATATTGTCCTTTGCTTAAAAGAGGTTTTATTATTACAAAACCTTCGGTGGTAGTTTTCTTTGTGTATACTTTGTTCCCGATTTTTATTTTGATTGTTTTTTCGGAAATGCTGTCTTTAGAGCCTTTTAAATATATTCTAAGAAAACCTTTGGTAAGCAGTTTATTGTTTCCAATATCTATTGAAAATGAGTTGCTAACATAGAAGTTAATTGTTTGTGTAAGTTTGTTATACTTGTCATCACCGCCAAAAGAAATTTCCATTGAATTTGAATATGACTTTGAAGTAACTGGAATAGAAAATTCACCGCTTGTTCCGGTTGTTTTTTTGTAGGTTTTTTCATCATATTTTATGGTCAGTTCTTTATTTGTTATTCCGTTTCCTTTTAAATCAGTTAAATATAAGTTATATGTGTCTCCGGTTTTTAACAGATTTGTATTTGTTGTAATTTTTAAATTTGTTTTGCTTTTAGCAGCATTTAATACATCATTGTTTTCTACACTAACACTTGTATCATTAACGATGGATGATAAACTGTTGTCCTCATCAACAGCTGTTTTTAAAACATTATCATCAGATTTTTCTTCCATTGAATCTTGTAGTGATATTGGTGCATCATCAAAATTTTTTTGGATGATATCGGTTGTGTTATCATCACTTGCCGATACTGCACCAACAACCAAGAATAGTAGTATTGTTGAAATTAAAATTAATTTGGTTTTTCTTATCATGCTATTAAATATATTTTATTAATTATTTAAACATAGATTGTTTTTTTGTAATTTTGCAGTCTCTTTTTTCATTTTAATAATTAATTGATAACTTTATAAAGAATAAATTTTAAAATTTAAATTAATTTTCAGGTGATAGTATGAAAAAAGCGGTTGTATTTGACAATTCAGGAACATTGATTGAAAGATACAGGGTTATTAAAGATGTTTTAAGTGGCAATATTTTCACTGACATAAATTCTCTGGATTTGATTGATGCAGCTGAATCCTTGGCTTTGGTTGTACTTCAGTTCAATACAAATAAACTTTTAAAACTGGACCAGGATACATTAATTTCAGATGTCATTAAGGAATATAATATAGATTTCGATGTCAGCTTTTCAACTCGGCAGGTTTCAAAGGCAGAAGTAAAGGAAATTCTTGACAATGAAATCACATCTACTATTTCAGATATTACAGACGGTTTTGATATTTTAAGTGAAAAAATACCTCACATGGAACTGTGCAACGGGTCTGCTTTGATTGTTGATATGGATTTGGGTCAGGTTGCATATACAATAACTTCTGCAGGTAAATTTTTTCCAAGGGTTTTTGAAACAGTTGAAATTCTTAAATCAAGGGGAATTGAAATATTTATAGCATCAGGTGACAGAAAAGGGGCTATTAACAAATTAGCTAATTTATTGGATGTACCTGAAGACAATGCATTCGGATCAGTTTCTACAAGTGGCAAATGTGAAGTTGTTTCAATTCTTAAGGAGGGTGGTTATAAAGTCATGATGGTTGGAGACGGTTTGAATGATTTATTAGCTTTTAATGAGGCTGATGTTAGTGTTTTAACTATTGAACAGCAGGAAGAAGTCTCTCCAAAGATGATGGATAAGACAGATTATGTTATTGATGATATTTTTGAGGTTACAAATATTGATTTTTAACCCTTATTTTTTTATAACTTTTAACTTATAAGTTATAACTTATAACTAATAACTGATAAAAAAATAATTATAAATTATAAGTTATCAATAACCTCTTTGCTTTTAAGAATATTGTCGAAGTTATTCAGCTCTATAATTGCCGTATCGATTTTTTTAAGTAAATTTAAATCAAGTGTACCTTCGCCTAAGGTGATGTGCTGGTCTTTAACTCCATCATTATCATTCAAGTGACAGTAACTTATATTTTTTAGAGAAAGCATTTCCTCAAGGTTTCCGCAAGTATTTCCATGACCTGTATCAATTGTCAGGCTGCAACCTGTAGCTTCCTGAATCATTTCAAGTTCTTCAACTGTATTTGCCAGGAATTTTCCACGAACAGGCATATTTTCAACTGAAATCTCAACGTTAGTGTTGTCTATTATTTGTCCAATACTTTCAATTGACATTTCCAGTGCCCATTTTCTAAGGTGCGGTTCATTTCTGCCTATTATTCCCGGATGGACAGTTATTGTATTTGCATTGATGCTTTCTGCATAATGCCCGCAATGAATCATTTGCCTTACACTTTCAGCTCTTATTCCCTGGTTTAAACTTGCGATGTTAATGTCCACTGTTGCAGCATGCATTCTAATGTCCAGACCGCAATCTTTAAATTCACCATTGTCTTTTTCAAAAAAAGGACCTTCTGCAAGTATTTCAATTATTTCAAATCCATGTTTTTTAGCTAAATCGATGATGTCATTGTTAGGTTCCATAAATAAAGCCAGTGTAGTAAAACCCAGTTTCATATTTATATATTAGTACTTAATAATATATTAAATGTTTACATATATCAAATTTTGACATATGGTGAAATATGACTGACGAAAAATTCAATGATTCACATAAGAAAATATTCAAAAACTTCTCAAATGGAATTATACATAATTTAATCCTATGGATTATTTCAAAGGAATCTATCCATGGGTATGGAATCATGAAAAGGTTGGATGAATTTTTTAACTTGAAAGATTCCAAATGTGATATTAATGTTAATTCCAGCAGGATATATCCTATTTTATCTGAAATGGAAAAAAGAGGATTTATTGTTGGGGAGTGGAAAGTAAATGAAAACAATAAAAGGGTCAAATATTACTCAATAACAGATGAGGGAAATGACTTTTTAAAAGAAATTCAGATTCACATAAATAATATTTTAAATAATCCTTCATGGCAGGCCTTTTTTAAAGATATGACTGGTTTGGAGATTTAATTATGAAAAACGCAATTGAAACTAAAAACTTAACAAAAGTTTACAACAATAACTTCAAAGCCGTTAATTCTCTGAATTTGGAAATTCCGGATAAAACAATTTTTGGAATGCTGGGTCCTAACGGAGCAGGTAAAACCACAACAATTAAAATGCTAACCTGTTTAATACAGCCTACTTCGGGTCAGGCATTCGTCGGCGGATACGATGTTCAGAAAAATCCTGATGAAGTCAGAAACCTTTTGGGTATGGTTCCGCAACAGGTTAGCCTCTATAAAGATTTAACCGTTATGGAAAATTCACAGTTGTGTGCAGATTACTATGGAGTTGATCCAAACGAAAGAGATTCCCGTATTGAGGATTTGATGGAACTGGTTGACATTAAATATGCCAAGGATAAACGTGTCGGTCAGCTTTCAGGAGGCCAAAAACAAAAGGCATCACTTGTTGCAAGTCTCGTTCACAGACCTGAAATTTTATTTTTGGATGAACCTACTATAGGTCTTGATCCGACAACAAAACGTACACTCTGGGATTTAATCAGGGAATTGAATGACAATGGACATACAATAATTTTATGTTCCCATGATATGCATGAAGTGGACATGCTTTGTGACAATGTGGGAATCATCAATACTGGTAATCTTGTTGCTTATGATACTCCTCAGGGTCTTAAGGATTCTCTTTTGGAAAGCAACAAACATGAACTTGAAGACGCTTTAACTAAAGTTTCCGAAGAGAATGAAGTTTCAACATCTACAACAGAGGATTTGGAAAACCTTAGTATGAAAAAGATGTCTGTACTTCTATCCAATCAGGATGATAATATTATAGAAGCTATAAGGCAGTCAGATGATGTTAAAAGTATTGAAGTAGCACATAATGGCCGTATCAATTTAAGGGTTGATAGCTTTGATGATATGGCTGTTCAAAATGTTTTGAATGTTATAATATCTTCAGGAGGTATTATTAAGTCAATATTTACTGAAGAACCTTCTTTGGAAGATGTATTTATAAAATCAACATCCGAGGTGTTAGAAGATGATAGAGCCTAAAAAATTCTGGTGGATGATCAAAAAGGAATTGATTTCACTTAAAAGGCACCCTGCCAGATTAGTATCTATTTTGGCATTTCCAATAATCATGATTTTACTTTTCGGATATGGAATGGGAGGTGAAATGACAGACCTTCCGATTGTTGTCGTTTCACAGGACCATGGTGATTTAACAGATTTAACTTTAAACACCATCAAATCAACAGAAACATATCATGTAGTTGAGGTGATGGATAGTATAAGTGATGGAAAGGCCCGAGTTGATTCGGGAGAAGTCAAGGCGGCTATAATACTGCCTTCAGATTACGATTCAAATTCTTCGCAGCAGAAAAGTGTAACGCTGTATTTGGATTCCTCAGATCAGATGGCATCTCAAATTCTTGAATCTTCAACTCAGGGAATATTTTACAGATTGTCCAATATGGTTGCTTCACAAACAAGCGTGTCAACTCAGGATGCAAATATAACTCCTTCCCTAGGCCATTCCCTCGATAACTTTAAGGATGATATTTCCCTTCATATCAACAGAATCTATGGAAATATAAAATATATTGACTTTTTGGTTCCTGCTATTTTAGGAATGACAATCATGATGAGTTGTATGATGGGAATGGGAGCTACTATTGCTGGTGAACGTGAAACTGGAGAACTTGCAAGACTCTTTATGACTCCAACATCAGTCGCTACAGTAATTGGTGGAAAGATTGCAGCGAAATTACTAATTGAGCTGGTAAGAGCTTTGATATTAATATTCATGGCTGTAATATTGTTCAGTGTAAGTATTAAGGGAGGATTCCTAAGAACATTTATTGTTCTTGTAATCGGAGCTTTATGTTTTGTCGGATTTGGAATAATGCTTTCCGCAAGAACCTCTACACAGGAGGATTATGCTCAAATTTCACTTCCGTTTTCAATGCCTATGATGTTTGTTTCAGGAGTATTTTATCCGATTGAAACAATGCCGTGGATTTTACAAAAATTGGCTTATATTTTCCCATTGACATATTTGAATGATGCAATGAGAGGTGTCATGCTTAAAGGACAAACATTAGGTGATGTCTGGGTTGATTTAGTAATTTTAATAGGGTTTACTGTTTTATTCTTTATAATAGGTGTAAAACGATTTAACAGGGATGTATAGGAGGTTTATTATGTATAAAAAATTAATTATTGCTTTTGTAATTTGTCTTTTGTGTTTGTCTCCAATAGCTGCTGCAGATTGGGATTCATTTGCAGGGGGAGTTGACCATAACGCTTTTAGAGAGGAAGGTTCAGATTTCGTCACTAATCTTTGGACATTTAGTATGGGATCTCCTGTACATTCATCTCCTGCGATATACAAGGATCATATTTATGTTGTATCTGCAGAAGGAATTTTAAAGTCCATTGATATGCAGACCGGTAAGGAAGAATGGGATTTGGATTTGAAATCTCCAACAAATTCATCTCCTATTGTAAATTCCAACAGACTGTATATCGGTTGTGAAGATGGTCTTAAATCCATTAACATTAACAATCATGAAATTGCATGGAAATATGACTGTAATAATGTCCAGTCAACCCCATTTTTCTATGATGATGTAGTTTACTTTGGATGTGATGACGGTCATTTATACGGTTTGGATAAAAAAGACGGCAGTGTAGAATTAAACAAGAAACTAGACGGCAAACTTAAATCCTCACCTATTGTTGTGAATGATACAATTTATATAGGATCTACAAATTCCAAGCTGTACAGTGTTGAAACAGATAAAGACACTAATTGGGATTTCACAACCGGTGATGAAATTTTATCTTCACCTACCTATGTTAATGATACAGTTATTTTCGGTTCCAGTGACGGAAACATATACTGCTTAAACACTTCTGAAGGTGAATTAAAATGGAAAGTTGACCTTAACAATAAAGTCATCTCCTCACCGACCTTAGATGAACATGACAACAGCGTATATATTGGTTCTGATGAGGGTAATCTGACATGTCTTGATATTCGTGACGGTAAAATTAAATGGAGCTTTTCTACAGGTTCACAAATTCAATCCACTCCTGCTTTAAAAGGCAACTTAATAGCTTTCGGTGCCAACAACGGTAATTTCTATGTGTTAAATAAATACACAGGTCTTCAAGAATTTACATATAATCCTGGAACTATTTTGTTCAATTCGGCTATTACCTCTTCAGCTGTAATTAATGGCAACAGTTTGTTATTTGGAGATGACTCCGGTCAGGTTTATTCTCTCAATATAGAAAAATATGAAACACCTGCTTCAGTTCAACTATATTATTCTATTGCAATTTTAATTATAGTTATTATTGTAGCTGTTGTGTTACTGCGTAAGGTTAAAGGTAGAAAGTAATTTCTATCTTTAACGATAATAATATAAGGTTATATTTTTAAATTAGAGATTGTGATACGATGCAATATAAAGAAATGTTTAACATAGAAAATATGAACTTTGCTGATAAGATTTATATTTTTGATACCACTTTAAGAGATGGTGAGCAGACACCCGGTGTTGCTCTAACTGTTGATGAAAAAATCCAAATAGCCCAAAAACTTAACAATTTAGGTGTTGATAAAATAGAAGTTGGGTTTCCAGCCTCTTCAAATGGCGAAATAGAATCTGCAAGAAAAATAAATGATTTGGATTTACAATCTACCCTAGTAGGTCTTGCACGTTCACTTAAAAATGACATTGATGCTGTTTTAGATTCAGATTTGGGATACATTCATACATTTATAGGTACTTCTCCATTGCATCGTGACTTTAAACTTAAGAAAAGTAAAGAGGAAATTATAGACAGTGCCGTAAGTGCAGTTGAATATGCAAAAGACCATGGTTTGACAGTTGAATTTTCAGCGGAAGATGCCACTAGAACAGAAAGGGATTTTTTATTAGAAATATTTTCTCAAGTTTCTGATGCCAAAGCCGATTTTTTGGATGTACCTGACACTGTCGGCGTGTTAACTCCTCTTGAATCACGTGAATTAATAACAGATTTAAAGAATAAGTTAAAAACTCCTATAAGTGTCCATTTTCACAATGACTTTGGTTTAGCCACAGCAAATTCATTGGCAGCTATTGAATGTGGTGCAGACCAGGCACATGTTACTGTCAACGGATTGGGTGAGAGAACCGGAAACTGTTCTCTTGAAGAGCTGGTGATGACTTTGAAAGTTGCATACGGTATAGATTTGGGTCTAGACACTACCAGATTATACAGTCTGTCAAATCTTGTCGGTCGCCTAACAGGTGTTAAAATGCCAGTCAATAAACCGATTGTAGGAGATAATGCTTTTGCTCATGAATCCGGTATTCATGTTCACGGAATTTTAAACAATTCCTCTACTTATGAACCAATGTCTCCTGAGATGGTTGGTCATTCAAGACGTATTGTTTTAGGTAAACACACCGGTGCCAATTCATTAAAATCCAAACTTAAGGAATATCACATAGATTTAAATGATGATCAATTTGATTCTGTATTTTCTCAGATTAAATCTCTTGGTGACAGCGGTAAATGTGTAACTGATGACGATTTGGTTTCAATTGCTATTACAGAACTTGCATCAGCTCGTGAAACTCCTATAATAATTAAAGGAATGAGTATATCTATGGGTGCAAATGTTTCTCCAACCGCAACGGTAAAGCTTGAAATTGATGGTGTTGAAAAGGAAACTGCTCAAACCGGTGTTGGTCCTGTTGATGCTGCTTTAAGTGCTGTTCGTGAGCTTATTCAAGAGGATATAGATATGGAACTAGAAGAATATAATCTTGAAGCTATTACCGGAGGTACAGATGCTCTTGCGGAAGTTTTTGTTGTTAGTTCAGATTCTCATGGTAACAAATCTACCGGCCGGTCAACAAATCAGGATATAGTTATGGCAAGTATTTTGGCTGTTCTTGATTCCATCAATAAATTATTGTTAATTCAAAGAACACAATAATTTTTTTATAATTTTTTACACATATTTTTTTATAATATAACTACTGTTTAAACATTTTTATAAATTTTATATTTTTTCCATTTTTATTCTAATTTTTTTATACATTATTTATAAAATTTTTTATTAATCTATTTTTTTTATAACTTTTTTATTTTTTTTTATTTTTTTATACAATGATTATTTTAATAATTTTAAATTTTATTAATATTTTAATATATTAAATAATTTTATTTTTTTGTTTAGTTTAAATAATGTAAAATTTTATATACATTAATTACAATATATTTTATATGGTGAAATATAATGGAAACAAATACAATTTTTGTTGGAAGTAAACCTGTTATGAATTATGTTTTAGCAGTTGTAACTCAATTCAATGATGGTTCAGATAGTGTTCTTTTAAGAGCTAGAGGTAAAGCTATCAGTAGAGCTGTCGATGCTGCTGAAATTGTCAGAAATAGGTTTGTTCCAAATTCAGAAGTTACAGATATTCAAATTTCTACAGAAGAAATTGAAAACTATAACCACGAAAAAACAAATGTGTCTATTATAGAAATTTTAATTGAAAAGAGGGAATAACTCTTTTTAATCAAATTTCTTTAATACTCTTCTTTCGAAAAGATACTTTGAAAGTAAAATATTTGAAGTACCTTTTCCTTGTGCTTCTACTTTTCCTTTTAATATTGCTTTTATTACACTGTCTATATCTTTTTCGCAGTCTATTTTACTATAACAGTCTCCCACGAATTTCCAGTAGTGTGCATCACTTGCACCCAGTCCAGGTAAATTTTCTCTTTTTGATAATTTTTTTGCTTTGTTATTGCAATATCCTACAATAAATCTTGCATTTTTTGTCTCAATTGCATCAATTTTTAAATCTTTATAGTCACTTTTACACAGAAGACCATGTCTATAAAAGCAGTATGGATGAGGTATTATTGCAATACCTCCTAAATCATGAATTTTATCTATTGTTTCTTCAGGTGATAGGTCACGAGGTATATTTTCCTCACACCCAAAACCAAGAATATGGCCTAGTGTTGAAGAAATTTCTATAGATGGTATGGCAAGTATATCTGTATTTCTAGTTTTTTTCATAACTTCACTTGTTCCATCAACAGTATTATGATCACTTATGGCAATTATGTCGATTTCTTTTTTTCTTGCAACATCTAAAATATCATCTATCTTAGATGATGAGTCTGGTGAATATTCGCTGTGAATATGTGAATCCATTTTTAACATTTTATTTATCCCATAATTGTTTTTATCAATCCGACGGTTCCTGTCATCATCACGTCTCCTCCAGGAGCTGCATGATGCCAGTCAAGATTTGTTTTTTCTATTAATTCTCTTTTAGGTCCGCTTACAATAACTTTTTCTATTTTTGAAATAGGATTTAATACATGTGCGCCATGACCATGGTCATTATATACTTCTTCATGTGTAATTTCACCTGAAGCAAGTCTTTTTATATATCTTTCAAGTGATTGCCCTGTTAAACTAGAAGTGTGATGTTCAAAAACTCCCTGTATTTTTCCATTTTCAATTGATGCAGCTGTTGTATGGCCATTTCCTATGTCTATTGCAATAAAGCTGTTTAATTTTTCAGCCAATTCATCATAACACATTCCAGCTATTGATGCGAACTTTGTATCCATTACCATTGGTGTATCTTCAATTCCTTCATTTTTAATTTGTCTTTTTACAGCATGCATTCTTGTAAAGTATTCCGGAACGTTTTCTGTAAAGCCAAATTCAAGTGGGGATATAGGTTTTGATACTTTTTCTCGTATCTTTTCAAATCTGAAATCCCTGTCTCCCATATTTTCATTGTATCCGTGGTCTTGAACTGCAATTGCAATTTTATCAAAATCAAACTCAAGGTCATATCCGAGAAGGAACTGTGATAATTTTGTAATGTTTATATCACCCAATGTTATTTTTGAATAATCTTTGAAGTCTTTTTCGTTTTCTGATATTTTGATTCCGAATGACTTTACCTGTTCAAGATTGTCCCTTATTGTTCTGGCACATACTGGATGCATTACCACATCATATCCCTTTTCCATGTGTTCGAGGATTGTATTTTTTATTTTTCCTCCACCCATTATTTCTCCTTTGAAATAAATGTCATTTTCTGTTTCCCTTATTTTTTGGGATACAAATAAATGTGGAGAAGGTAATACTAACTTTATTGCGTTTTCCAGTTCTTTTTCGCTGTCATAAATCATTATATCCTGAGTTCCTGTTCCGACATCAATTGCTAAAATTCTCATGATTTTAAATTGTATCTTATATTATTAATAATTAAACTGTACATATTTGTACAACAAAGTTTTATATAGTACATTAATGTAATTATTATTATGGATTACAAAATTACCTTAAACTCAAATGAAGTGCCAAAAGAATGGTACAATATTAATGCTGATTTACCTGTAGAACTTCCTATGCCAATCAACAGTGAAGGAAAAGATCAGATTGCTTCTCTTCAAAAAGCCTTTACAAAAGCTGGATTGGAACAGGAATTTTCCCAGGAAAGATATATTAAAATACCTAAAGAAGTACGTAAGCTTTATATGCAAATGGGCAGACCTTCTCCATTATTTAGAGCTACTAAATTGGAGGAATACCTTAATACTCCTGCCAAAATTTATTATAAACGGGAAGATACTTCACCAACGGGTTCACATAAGTTAAATTCTGCAATTCCTCAAGCATTTTTTGCAAAAAAAGAAGGTGTAGAAAGATTAACTACAGAAACCGGTGCAGGCCAATGGGGTACTGCTTTGTCTCTTGCATGTAATTTGCTTGATTTAGACTGTACAGTATATATGGTTAAAGTTTCCTTTAATCAAAAACCTGACCGTAAGAATATTATGCAAATCTATAACGGTAATGTATATGCTTCACCAAGTGAAAATACCAATGTAGGACGCCAGATTTTAGCAGAAAATCCGGACCACCCTGGTTCTTTAGGTGTAGCTATTTCAGAAGCTATGGAAGAGGCATTAGAAAATGATGATGTCAAATATACTCTTGGTAGTGTATTAAATCAGGTCATGCTCCATCAAACCGTTATTGGTCAGGAGCTTAAAAAACAATTGGAAATTGCTGAAGAGACTCCTGATGTAATGATTGCCTGTGCCGGCGGTGGAAGTAACTTTGCTGGATCTTTGTTCCCATTTATTAAAGACAAGATTGAAGGAAATAGTGATACACAGTTTATTGCTGTTGAACCTAGTGCTTGTCCTACATTAACAGAAGGTTCTTATGAATATGACTTTGGTGATGTAAACGGATTTACTCCTATGCTTAAAATGTTTACTTTAGGTCATGACTTTGTTGCTCCTTCTGTTCATGCTGGTGGATTAAGATATCATGGAATGTCACCTCAAGTATCTTTATTAACCAAGGAAGGATATATTGAACCTAGATCTGCTCATCAAAGGGATGTATTTGAAGCAGGAATTACTTTTGCTCGTAATGAAGGTGTATTACCTGCTCCTGAAACTACACATGCAATCAAAGTTGCTATTGATGAAGCATTGAAATGCAAACAAACCGGTGAAGAAAAAACTATTGTACTTAACTTCTCAGGTCATGGTATGTTGGACTTAAAAGGATATGCTAGCTATTTTGAAGGAACAATGCAAAATGCTAAATAATCCTTCTTTATTTTTTTTATATTTTTTTACTTATAAGTTATAACTTATAATTTTTTTTCTTTAGTTATAACTTATAACTAATAACTTGCAAGTGTTAAGTGTTAACTTATATGTGAAAACGAATAATTTATAAGATAGAAGTTATAAAATATAACTTATATGTTAAAAGTTAGTTATGATAAGTTATTTCTTAAAACTTATTTTTTATAACTTTGAAGTTTTAACTTAAAACTTAATTCCTATCCCTTAGAAGTTAGAACTTAGAAGTTATTTCCTTTAAGTTATAATTAAGAAGTAATAACTTAGTTCTTTTAACTTATACTGAATAACTTAATTGTTATTCATTAAAATATAGAATTTTTAAGTTATAATTCATAACTGATAACTTAAAACTTATCAGAAATAGGAGAATTCTTTAATGAGTGAAGTAATTGCGGTGATGAATCAGAAAGGGGGTTGCGGTAAGACAACTACTGTTGTAAATACTGCGACATCTCTAGCAGTGATGGGAAAGTCTGTTTTAGTGGTTGATATGGATCCTCAAGCTAATGCTACAACTAGTTTTGGGATTGATAAAACTACAATAGAAAATACAATCTACGATGCCATCATTGGGGATATTAGTATTAAAAAAGCAACAATTCCTACGTTTATTAAAAATTTGTTTATTATCCCAAGTAATATATCCCTTAGTGGTGCTGGTGTGGAGCTTTCTAAACGAGAAAATTATCATATAATTTTAAAGGAAACTCTTAAGGATGTAGTCCCATTATTTGATTATGTTTTCATCGATTTACCTCCTTCTTTAGGTGTCATAACAGTCAATGCATTAGTAGCTTCCGATAGTGTTTTAATACCTATCCAAGCTGAGTATTATGCGCTTGAAGGAGTGGCTGATTTAATTAATACAATTCAATTAGTCGAAAAGAGACTTAGAAGTCCAACCCCAATTAAAGGAATTCTCCTAACTCTATATGATAAGAGAACCAGATTGAGTAAAGATGTTCATAAAGAATTGAAAAACCACTTTAGTGAAAGTAATCTATTGTTTAAAACCATTATTCCAAGAAACATCAGATTGGCTGAAGCACCAAGTTTTGGTAAACCATGTTTAATTTATGATCCAGACAGTACTGGAACTAAAGCTTATTTAAAATTAGCAAAAGAAATCCTTAAACGTGATGAGGAGGATGTATAATGCCTCGTAAAGGTCTCGGAAAAGGATTAGATTCTCTAATTCCTGAATTTTATGATGAAGATTTTGACAGTAATTCTACTCCATCATTAGAGGACATGCTAAATGAAAAGGATGAGGAACCTCAGGTAGAGGAATCTCCAAAAAAAGAAGAAGATAAGGTAGAAGATTCTCCAAAGGATGAGGAACCTAAGGCAGAGGAATCTCCAAAGGAAGAAGAAAAACCAAAAAATATATTTGAAGAATTAGAGGATGAGAAAAATGTGGAAGAGACTGATACTAATTCCGATAGTGATGAAGAAATCAGACAAGAAAATCAGCAAGAGGGAACTGTTGAGCGCGATGAGCAGTCCGAGGACATATCTGGCGAAGACAGCAGTGAAGGAAATGTACAAGAATCACAAGAAAAACAAATAGATACTGCTCATGTTGATGAAGTTAAAGAAATTGTTAATAAGAATCCTAGAATTACACTCTGGTCTGCAAGATCATCAGCAGTATTCAGGTACCTGCGTAAAACCGAGCCTGAATTCAGTATTTCTAAAGAGGCCTCAACCTTAATTGATGAGGCTGTCTCCAAAAAATATCCTGAAATATGGAAATTATTTGAGGAGTTTTAATATACTTTTTTTTTATTGTAAATTTTACACTTGAAATGATAGATTGTATATTTTTTCTATAATATATTGTAACCTTATTTTTTTCTATAATATCCTGAATATATTGACAATTTATCATATATGGTGATTCTTTTATTTGGTAAATAATCGAAGGATAATGTTAAAAATCAAAGGTAGTCTGATATTGTCCGCTTATTTTTATATATGGCTCAGCTCTATCCACTACAACACCTAATTTTCTAAGCTGCTCTTTATTTTTAAATGGTGATTTTTTTCTAATAGAAATTATTTGACGGGCTGATTTTACACCGATACCAGGGACTCTGACAAGTTCTATTAGTGGTGCGGAGTTGATTTCTACTGGGAATATATCCATATTTTTTGCAGCTAAAATTTTAGGATCCTGTGTAAGGGACAACTTGTCATTTTCATCAAATACAAGTTCTTTAACGTTATAATGATAATCATTAAGTAGACTGTCTGCATTATATAATTTGGAGGTTCTATCAGTAGAACAGGCTTGTTTATTTGAAAATTCTGTTTCTTCGATTGGGGTAAATGCTGAAAAATATGTTCGTTTTAGTTCTGATTTTTTGTAGATTTTTTCCATTCTAGTGAGAATTTCCTTGTCACTTTCATCATTCGCACCGACAATCAGTTGGGTGGTATGGGTAGAATTTGGATATGTTGTACTTTTGTGCTGTAGAGAATTTATCCATGAAAGCCTTCTTAAAATATCCTTATTGTAGTCTTTAGTTGATGAAAGTTCTGCAAGACCGGATGGAGTTGCCGCTTCAATGTTTATGCTGACCCTATTGGCAAGTGCCATTGCCCTTCTGATAGAATCTTTACTTGCACCAGGTACAACTTTGAGATGAATATAGTCATCATAACCATATTTTTTACGAAGAAGTTGAACAGTTTCAATCTGTTTTTCCATTGTGGAGTCAACATCACCAGTTATTCCTGAACTTAAAAAAAGTCCGTTTACAAGACCTCTGTTATAGTATCCTAAAAATGCTCTGGCAAGTTCTTCCGGTGACAGTTCAAGCCTTGTAAAGTTTCTTTTTGACTGATTAATACAGTATTTGCAGTCATTTTTACATTTATTTGTTAATAGAGTTTTAAAAAGAGGGATTTTACATCCGTTATGGCCGATGGCTTCATAAATCCCAGGCAGATTTATTTGAGAGCTTTTATTGTGGCTGACATAGTCACAAAGATCATATTGTGCTGAATCTGTTAGGATTTTCATCTTTTCTAAAGTACTCATAATATATTATAATAGCTTATATTAAATAATGATTAGTTTTACAATATATTTTTTTGTAGGGTTCCGATATTTTATACTATAATAAATGATTTTCAGTATCAGTAATATTTTTTTAACATAACATTGAAGATTTTCAATTAACATTGTTATATTTTGATAACATCCATCATATAGCTAAATTGAATACTCCGTCTAAAAAATATCAAATAGACTCAAACTGTATATTTTTTAAAATTTTTTTTGCCAAACTGTATAAGTTTATATACTAAAAGATTTCAAAATAAATTTGTTATTATGAAAGTGGTATCTCCACTTGAGTAACATGCAAGAAAAATATTGTTATACAATATTAATTATTAAATATATAGAATGAATGAAATGAAAGGTGTCGACAATGAACTTGAAATCTGATATATTAAAATTATCCATAATATTTATGCTAATTTTAGTAATGATTCCTGTAGCTACTGCTATGGATTCAGAAGATGCTTTTTATATAGAGTATGATTATCCAGATGAAGAGATAATTGTCGAAGAGTATGACAACTTTGAAGAAGTTGATACTCAAGTTGACGTGTCTGAACAATATCATGATGAAGATTTTGTAGAAGATCAAACTCAGGAATATGAGGATGAAATACAAAATTCACATTATGAGGTCGAAGATGCTGTCGAAGTTCCAGAATCAATTGAAGATTCTGATGTTGTAACTCATTATGATGATATTCCCGAAGAAGATGCTGAATTCAATGAAGTGATTTCAAATGACTTGGGTAATATTGTAAAATACAATAATAATAGTAATGAGATTAGCCATGATGACTTAACATTGGATGATGTTAGTGTTGATGTACAAGGTTCATTCTTTATTTCAAATGATTTAACAGAAAATTATTACAATATAATAAGAGAATTATTCAATTATGAAACGACTACTTTAGAAGAGACGACGACGTCTTTAAATAATATAAATAAAGTTTTAGAATTGAAAGATATTCTTTTAACGAATGAGAAGATACAAACTTATTTGAACAATCAAAAAATTGCTGATTTAGATTGCAGTTTGAATGATTGTATTAATAAAATAACTAATGATTTTGCATACAGTATAGACAACTCTGTAGTTGGTGATGTAAATGGAATAATCATAGTTATTACTAACCCTTCTTTTTCTAATTTTGATCCTTGTTTTGATGCTGCTTTTTCTAGAAATTTTTTAAATGTCGAGTATTTTTTTGCTGGTGGTTTTCCTTTGATTGCTGCTGGGGATTTTTGTGAAATATGTTTTGGTGATGTTTTTTCTGGAAATTTATATGTTGAATATTTTGCTGGTGATTTTTTGAATGTCGAGTATTTTTTTGCTGGTGGTTATCCTTTTATTGCCGGTGATGATTTGTGTAAAATAGGTTTTGTAGAATATAATAAAGCATGTAATAATTATAATGTAAAATTTTGCCCTGCTATCGGGGGTAATGATAGCTAATTAATACGTTGGATTAAATAACTAATCTGTCCAATTCAATTGTTTAAAATTATTTCAAATGATTTTATGTGGTTGGGGTTGGAATTTATTGGTATGGTGATTATCAGGTCAGTTATTCTAGATCGCTTAAATGGTTTTTATATGGCTGATTTACAATAGTTATTTTAATTTAATATATTATATTTGAAAATTTATTATTTACAATATATTTTATATTGGTTCTTTTTTATCATATGTAGCGAGAGCTATGTTCAATTTTTCAGTAATTTTTTTATCCAGTTTGATAATTAATTTTTCTAAAATTGCAAACATTTATATACTATAAGTTTTATAATATTAATTAGTGCAGAAATGCATGACTTTCAATTCAATTCTATTTTTAATATATTATATGTATGCAAGTTTTTCTTCGAGACAATGAAAAATTTAATATTCATTTGAGAGGTAAAAACATGAAAATTTATGCGAAACTTTTAGTAATCGCTTTAGTATTTGCGATGGTTTTTGCTGTTGGATCTGTTTCAGCAGTTGAAAATGGTACTGCAGATTCAAGCGATTTAACTCTAGTTCCACATGAACAAGTTGTTTCAGTTCCTGATTCAACAGTTCAGGAGGCTGGAACAAGTGATTTAGAGACGTCTGAAGATGATACGAATGTTGAGAAAATATCATCCAATTCAGATGAAATTATTAATGTAACTGATTCTAACGTAAAAGAATCTTTAAAAATGACTAAAAAAGGAGGGCCTGTATTAGGGGCTTCCAACAATGTAGATGTTTTAGGTGCTAATCCTCCTATTATTCCCAAAGGAACTACTTTCCATAATATTTCTCAGGCGATCAGTTCAGCAAGTACTGGAGATATTATTGATTTAAATGGTTTAACTTACACTGGAAAAAGTCCTAGCAATCTTCCTACAACTAAAGCAATTACAATACAAAATGGTACTATTGATGGGAGAGATATTCAATCTAAAGAAATGGTAAGATATGATAATGTTATCCTTAAAAATATTCAGTTTATTAATTTTAACTATAATAATCCTGGATATGGAAGGGTATTTACATTTGTAAATTGTACTTTGGAAAATGTAAAGTTTTTAAATTCAAGTAATAATGTATTCAAAGGAATATTTTCAGTTTTATCCAGTTCTAAGGCTATTAATGTAGAATATGATAACATAATTTCCGGAACATGTGTTGCGGATTTGAAAAATTCCAATTTAACAAATGTGAACTTTACTAATTCTAAAGTCACTGATGATACAAATGAAACAGATACCGGTCAGTTTACTGTAATGATTAATAGTAGAATGGATAACTGTAACTTTATTAACACTTCATCCAATCAGCACTCTGGTGCAATATGTATGGCAGAAGGGGAAAATACAGTAATCAATTCTAATTTTATTAACTGTAGTGCATGGATTGGTGGAGCAATTTATGCGCATGGTGACTTTAATGAAAATAAAAAATATATAATTGAAAATTGTCAATTCATTAACTGTCATGCTAAAGCAGAAGGTGGGGCATTAGGTCTTTCTCACAATAATATGGATGTTAAAAACTGTGTGTTCATAAACAACACCGCTACAAAAGGTGCAGGTATTATGGTTGGAGGAATTAACTATCCTAAGGCTATTCATGGAAATAATACCCATGGACATAATATCACTATCGACAATTGTACTTTTAGAAATAATAACGCAACTGAAGAAGGTGGAGCTGTACACATTAGTGGTGATAACAATACATTTTTAAATTCAAAATTCTATTTCAATGAAGCTCCTGAAGGTGGTGCAGTTCACATTACTGGTGATAATGCTGCTGCAATAGATTCAATTTTTGACGATAACTTTGCACATGGAGGAAAAGGTGCTGCAATTTATGTTAAAGGAGATAATGCTTCTGTTGATCATTCAAAATTTACTAATCATGATTCAGATACTGGTACTGTTTATATTGAAGGAGACCATTTCACCTGTGATTACTCTGAATTTTATAATAACAACGCAACACATGGCGGTGCAGGAATTTATGTGGAAGGTGATTATTCACATGTGAACAATTCCAAATTTGAAAATAACAATGCATCAAGACATGGTGGAGCTATTCACTCCATAGGCAGTCATGCCAAAATCTTAAATTCAGAATTCAGAAACAATCATGCTATACCAAGTTCAACAGATCAGAACTATGGATTAGGTGGTGCTATATTTATTAATGGTAGGGACAATGAAATTTCATACTCTAAATTCAAACATAATACAGCACGTAACGGTTCTGCAATCTACAACAACGGTGATGATTTAATTTTAAATGATGATACTTTTGAAAATAACCAAGCATGGAGTTATTTCTTATTTACTGAAGCGAAACCTCCTGAATCTTATTGGGATGAAGATTTGGAAGTTTTAGTAAATGTTACTCTTGTAGCTGGTGACAACCTCATTAACGCTATTTATAATAATAGGACTGTTGATGAAGTCTATTTCCACAATGTAACATATACATTAAACCCTAATGAGCATTATCCGACAGGTATTAGAACAACCACTGACGCTGAAATTCACCCTGTGAATGGTGTTGAAAATAGTCATGACGGTAAGTATCTTTATCAGGATGCACGTGAGGACGACCAAGTTATTAAAGTTAATGTAACCTATAATAATGGTTTGGTCTATGAGTATCAAGGTAAAACCAATAGATTTGGTAATGTTTTGCTTTCACTTAAAAAGGAAAACATGACTGATCGTCAATTCCATCCGGGAGTTTATAACGTTACCGCAGAACACCCTGATGATGACATTTATACACATATTAAAAATTCCACCACTTTCACAATTAATCCTCATGTAGATGTAAGTGTTACAAAAACAAGTGACAAGGATGTTTACTTTGTTGGGGAAAATGCAATATTCACTATCAGAGTATATGGTGTTGGAACAAATGCAACAAACGTTAGAGTAAAAGATATCCTTCCAAAATCCTTGAAATTTGTTTCAGCTTCAGCTACAAGAGGTAGTTATGATTCAGTAAACAATGAATGGTATATTGGATTCTTACAACATGAAGGATCAGAAACATTAAAATTGACAGTTAAAACCACTGAACTCGGTACCTTTGACAATGTCGTTAATGTCACCTGTTATGAAAGGGACTGGAACATGTCCAACAATGTGGACAACAAGACCATTCATGTAGATTTATACTACACCAAAGAGGCTAATGTTACCAATACTTCCGCTGGCGAATATCTTGAATATTATATTAGAATATATAATGTCGGTTCAACTCTCTATAATGAGACTGTTAGAGTATATGATGTATTGCCTGAAGGAATCAGATATGTTAATTCCACAGTAGAGGGTGCAGTTTTGACTTATCATATTGGTTATCCTGATCAACAGGTTTGGGAAATTACCAACATTTCTGCTAAAACTCATGCTAAAATTACTATTAAGGCACTTGCATTGAAAGACGGTATCTGGAACAATACAGCTAGAGTTTGGGATTACCCTCCTGTAAACGCTACAGTTAATGTTACTTCCAGTGCTGATTTACGTATATTTAAGGAAGCTTCATCTGAATATGTAAATAAAGGTGATCTGGTTAATTGGACTATTATCGTTAAAAATGACGGTCCAAGTAAAGCAATGGACGTTTATGTTAGAGATGTCTTGCCGAATGGCCTTGATATATATGGAACTACTATTGCATCTAAAGGAAATTATAATAGGCTTAGAGGTGTTTGGACAATTGGTAATATGGATGTTGGTGAAATTGTAACTTTAACCATTCCAACCAGAGTAACTATTTCCGCTCATAACATTACCAATGTGGCTGTTGTTAACTCTTCAACTCCGGACCCTAATCCAACTAACAATGAAGACAATGATACAGTTTATTTCAATCCTGATGTGACTATTGAAAAAACCGTATCAACCAGGAAAACCTATCACGGCGATACAATCTCCTGGAATATTACTGTAACAAATAACGGTCCTAATGATGCAAGAAATGTATACGTAATTGATCAATTGCCTGTCGGATTAAGATTCGAGAATTCAACAAGACCAAATGACTATAATCCGGTTACTGGTAGATGGAATATTGGCATGTTAAAAGACGGCGAATCCATTACATTAATTATTAATACTAGGGTAACAATTTACGATGGATATATTTCAAATAACGCTACAGTAAACTCTTCCAATGACCGTGATTTAGACAACAATTATGATGATGATTATACTGAAGTTATAACCGAAGCTGATGTCGGCGTAGTTAAAATAGTATCTAATCAGACTTCCCACTATGGTGATGAAATAACTTGGTATATTTATGTTACCAATTATGGTCCTAATGTTGCTGAAAATGTAGTTTTAATTGATTATTTACCTATTTCTCAATTAATTCAAACAAGACAGCCATATGTATCTAAAGGACAAATTTCTCATGCAGGAATTACTGGAAGATGGGATATCGGAGATATGGCCGTAAATGAAACCCAATACATGGAAGTTTACACTAAAGTCATTGTAACTGATGCAACCATTATTAATACTGTAACAGTAAATTCAACAACACAGGACCCTAAATTATATAATAACAAGGCTGAAAATGGTACTGTTGTGCCTCCTGAAGCTGATGTTGCTGTAGTTAAAAAAGTAAATAATCTAACTCCAAACAAATATGATAATGTTGTCTGGACTATTACTATTGTAAATAACGGTCCTAATATGGCTGAACATGTTGTAGTTAGAGACATATTGCCGTCTGGTTTGGAATTTGTTTCAAACAGTGCTCCTGATATTGGTACATTCACTCATACTACCAATACCTGGAATGTCGGTAATTTGGATGTTGGTAAAAGACATTCCTTGAATATTACAACTAAAGTTGTTGATACTGGTAAAATCACTAATGAAGTAAACATTACCACTACAACCTATGATACTGATTTAACAAACAACTATGACAACGAAACAATTGATGTGCCGGCTATTGCTGATTTGGAAATTACAAAACTCGTATCCAACAAGACTCCTAAATACGGTGATGAAATTGACTGGACTGTAACTGTTCACAATAAAGGTCCAAACAATGCAAGAAATGTTGTTGTAAACGATAAATTGCCTGCTGGATTAGTTTATATAACTCACAAAGGTCCTGGATTATATGATCCAACTCAAGGAATCTGGCAAATTGGTGATTTGGGAATCGATGCAAGTGTAACTTTGACAATCAAAACCAGAGTAAATATTACTAACGCAACTATTACTAACGTTGCTGTAGTAACTTCCGATACTCCGGACAATGACACTTCAAACAACGAAGCTAACAACACTACTGATGTTGACCCAATGGCTGATTTGGCTGTTGTTAAAATTGTAAATAATCACAGTCCTCAAAAAGGAGATAATATTACTTGGACTATTGTAGTAGTAAATATTGGTCCTGATACTGCTATAAATGCTGTCGCTACTGATATATTGCCTGCTAATTTAACTTATGTAAGCCATAAGGGTAATGGTACATACAATCATAATACTGGCGAATGGACTATCGGTAACGTTGAAAAAGGCGGAGTCAGAGTATTGTACATTAATACCACTGTTGATGCATCAAAAGCTGTTATTACCAACATTGTAAATGTAACTTCACAGACTCCTGACCCAGACTTAACAAACAATGAAGATAATGCAACTATCGATGTAGGTCACCAAACCGATTTGGAAGTAATCAAAACAGTATCCAATGCAACTCCTAAAAAAGGAGATAAAGTTGTATGGAATATCACGGTCTTAAATCATGGTCCTGATGATGCAATTGATACACGTGTATATGATGTATTGCCTAAAGGATTAGTCTGGATTAGTGATGACAGTAACGGTGATTATAATCCTTCTACTGGTATTTGGACTATTGGAACATTACCTGTTAATAATAATGTAACATTATTAATTACCACTTTAGTTAATGTGTCCGGTCAAAACATTACAAATGTTGCAGAAGTTACCACAGATACCAATGATACTAACAAATCTAACAATAAGGATAATGACACTATCGATGTTGAAAACATTGCTGATTTAAAAGTTGAGAAATATGTAAACCCGGATGTAGTTGTTTCAGGTGAAACAGTTTATTGGACAATCTATGTGGAAAATCTTGGTCCTGATGTTGCAGTTGATGCATACGCTATAGATAAATTACCTAAAGAGTTAATTTTCGTTAAAGCTTATACTTTCTATGGTAATAGTAATAAAGGTGGTGGCAGATCTGGAACTGGTAATGAATATAATGCTACTACTGGTATTTGGACTATTGGAAACATGTCAACTGGTGATTATGGTCGTTTAACTCTTGAAACAATTGCAAACAGTACAATTGAAACTACTATCGTTAATAATGTATTTACAAATTCATCCACACCTGATTCAGATTATACTAATAATAAAGCTTGGAACAGTGTTGATGTAATTGTAGTTGCTGATTTGGAAATTGTTAAAACTGTATCAAACAAAAACCCTAAATTCGGTGAAGAAATCACCTGGACTATTACTGTATTCAACAACGGTCCTAGTGATGCAAAAGATGTAACTGTAACTGATAAATTGCCTGATGGTTTGATCTTTAAAAATTCTAATGGTACTTATGATAAAACAACTGGTATTTGGACTGTTGGAGATTTAGCAAATGGTAAATCTGTAAGTTTAGTAATTACTACTACTGTAAACATTACCAATGCAACTATTACAAATGTTGCTGTAGTAAACTCCACTACTCCTGATAACAATACTGAAAACAACAAAGCTAACAACACTACTGATGTAGACCCTGAAGCGGACTTGGAAATTATCAAATTGGTATCCAATAAGAATCCTAAATTCGGTGATGAAATTACTTGGACTATCGTTGTTACCAACAAGGGTCCTGACACTGCATTGGAAGTGTATGTAAGAGACAAATTGCCTGCTGGTTTAATATTAACAGAGTATTCAAAAACTAAAGGAATATTCGATGAAAATGACATGACATGGTACATTAAATCCTTGGCTAAAGGCGAATCACAAACTTTGAACTTGACCACTTTTGTTGATGTGACCAACAAAACTTTAGTCAACATTGTAAATGTTACCAATGACGTATATGATCCGAATAAAACAAACAACGAAGCTAACAATTCTACAGATGTAGGCCCTAGAGCTGATTTGGTTGTTGTTAAACTGGTTTCAAAACAAATTGTAAAAACTGGTGAAGTCATTACTTGGACTGTTACTGTAACCAACAAAGGTCCAGACACAGCTGTAAACACCAGAGTAACTGATATATTACCTGCCGGATTAATCTTTAAAGGATCTGATGGTAATTATAACTCTACTACTGGTATTTGGACTGTTGGAGACTTAGCTAATGGTGCTTCTGCAAGTTTAGTAATTACTACTCAGGTTAACATTACCAATGCAACTATCAGAAACGT
>NZ_CACWVY010000006.1 GCF_902764455.1 uncultured Methanobrevibacter sp. | reverse complement strand
AAATAATGGTTAAGAAAGTAGTAAAAACAAATCCTAACCTTATTGAACTTATTAATAAACTTTATGAACAATCAAGAAATGAAGATGCAGCTATTTGGAAAGATGTTGCACAAAAACTTGAAAGGTCTAATAGAAGAACTGCTGAAGTAAATTTGTCTGATATTGCAAGACATGCTGAAGCTGGTGAAACTATTTTAGTACCAGGTAAAGTTTTATCAAACGGTAATTTAGAAGAAAAAGTGGATGTTGTAGCATTAAAATTCTCAGCTAAAGCACAAGAAAAAATTGAAAGTGTTGGTGGAGAATGCATCACAATTGATGAAATAATCGAATCAAATCCTAAAGGATCAAACATTAGGATCATTGAATAAATAGGGTGTTATTATGATTATTGATGGAGAAGGATGCGTTTTAGGAAGATTGGCTAGTATAACTAGTAAAAATCTTTTAGAAGGCGAAGAAGTAGTAATTCTTAATGCTGAAAAAATTATGTTAACTGGTAATAAAGAATGGGCTTATGCTAAATACAAACAAAGAGTTGACAGGGCAAGTATTTCCAACCCTCGTGACTTAGGTCCAAAATATCCTAGAAGACCAGATGATATATTTAGAAGAACTGTAAGAGGAATGTTACCTTTCAAAAAATCCAAAGGTAAAACCGCATACAAAGGCTTAAAAGCTTTCGTCGGTGTACCTGCAGAATACGCAGATGCTGAACTCACTGCAGTTCCTGAAGCAGAATACAAAAACATTAAAAAAGGTATTGAATTAGGAGAAATCTCCAAACTTTTAGGAGCTACCTTTTAGATATATGGATGTGTGATTATGGTTAAAGTTATTCATACAAGTGGAAAACGTAAAACAGCTATCGCAAGAGGAACTGTTAAAGAAGGAACTGGTAAAGTTAGAATTAACAGAATTCCTTTAGAACTCTATTCCCCTGAACTTGCTAACTTAAAATTACAAGAACCATTAACTTTAGCTGGAGACTTAGCTAATGAAGTGGATATCAATATCCATGTTATTGGTGGAGGAGTAATGGGTCAAGCTGAAGCTGCACGTATGGTAATTGCAAAAGGACTCGTACAATGGTCACAAGATATGGATTTAAAAGAAAAATTCATTCAATATGACAGAACCATGTTAGTAGGTGACCCAAGACGTTCTGAACCTAAAAAATACGGTGGTCCTGGAGCAAGAGCACGTAAACAAAAAAGTTACAGATAAATTCTGTACTTTTATATTTTATTTAAATTAAAAAGGGGATATAAATGATTCCTATAAGATGCTTAAGTTGTGGAAAACCAGTTTCAGCTCATTTTGATGAGTACACAATAAGAATGATTGGTGGTAAACAATTATTCCATGAATTAGAAGATCGTGATTTAGTTCAAGAGTTTATGGAACAATTAACTATTGAGAAAAAAGAAGCTAATGAAATTCTATCTAACTTAGGTTTACGTGGCAATTATTCTAGTGATAAGTCTAAAGAAGTTTTAGACGAATTAGGTTTGACTAGATACTGTTGTAGAAGAATGCTGATTTCTCATGTTGAAACATGGGATTAGACAATTTAGGGAATTTATATTTCAAATATAATCTTGGTAAACTATATGCCTAAAATGGAAGTAATATTCATGGATGCTGAAAAAAAATTAACAAGGTTTGAAAGAGCTAGACTTCTTGGAGCTAGAGCAATTCAAATATCAATGGGAGCAGAACCTAAAGTTCCTATTAAAGACTCTCTTGATCCGATTGATATAGCTTATGAGGAGTTAAAAGCTGGAGTTTTACCATTAGATGTTATTAGAGATGAATAAATAGTTTATCTATTTATTCCCAAATTTATTTAAAAAAAATAAAAAATACCAACATAACTCTATAAAGAAACTTACTGATTTTTTAAAGAGTATAGATTATATGGTAATAAATTAAATGACACTGAGGTGTTTTTTTTGGATAGTATAATAGAAGATGTCCAAGTTCGTAAGATTTTGGATAGCAGAGGAAACCCAACTATAGAAGTAGATGTGATTACTTGGAGTGGGTTTGGTAGAGCTGCTGCACCAAGTGGAGCTAGTACAGGTTCCCGTGAAGTTGTATCTTTTCCAGAGGGCGGAGTTGATGTAGTTGTCCGTGAAATGGAAGATTTTATAGCTTCTGAACTTGTAGGTATGGATACACAAGATATCGCTACTATTGATGAAGTATTGAAAGAAATTGACGGTACTGAAAATTTAGCAGGTATTGGAGGTAATACAACCGTAGCTATTTCAATGGCTGTAACTAAAGCCGCTGCAGAATCTTACAATATGCCATTATATAAATATATTGGTGGAAACTTAGTTAATGAATTACCATTTCCTTTAGGGAATATGATGAACGGTGGAGCACACGCTGGTGTTAATGCGCCGGATATTCAGGAATTTTTAGTAGTTCCTACAGGTGCAACTAGTGTTGTTGAAGCAGTTTTTGCTAATGCAAGTGTTCACAAAAGACTAAAAGAATTTATTCAAACTAAAGACTCCAATTTTACTGGTGGTAAAGGTGACGAAGGGGGATGGGTACCTAATATTACTAATGAGGCCGCTTTGGAAATTCAAGCTAAAGCATGCGAAGAAGTCGGTGATGAATTAGGTATTGAGATTAGGCCTTCTTTGGATATGGCAGCTTCTGAACTATGGAATGCAGATGAGCAAAAATATGTTTATGCTCAAGATGGTGTTAAAAGAGACACCGGAGATCAAATTGATTTCGTAAAAGATATCATTGATACTTATAAAATGTTTTATGTAGAAGACCCATTCGATGAATCCGATTTTGATGGTTTTTCTCAATTAACTTCAAAAGTAGGAGATAAATGTTTAATTTGTGGGGATGATTTGTTCGTAACTAATAAAGAATTATTAGCTAAGGGAATAGAAACCAAAGCCGCAAATGCTATTATCATCAAACCTAATCAGATAGGTTCTCTATCAGAAACTTATGCTACTGTAAAATTAGCAAAAGAAAATGATATTGTGCCTGTTGTATCTCATAGGTCCGGTGAAACTACTGATGAAACTATTTCACATTTAGCCGTTGGTCTGTCATGTCCTATGATTAAAACCGGAGCTATTGGTGGTGAAAGAATAGCAAAATTAAATGAACTTATTCGTATAGAAGAGGAACTTTTGAATCCTCAGATGGGTAAATTCTAAATTAAATAGTATAAGGGAGAGAGTTTTATGGCAAAAGTAACTATCGATTATGATAAATGTGATGGTGCAGACTGTGCAGAATGTTCTGATGTTTGCCCAATGGAAGTTTTAGTTCTTGAAGGAGATAAAATAACTATCAACAATCCTGAAGATTGCAGTTATTGTGAAGTATGTATGGACGTCTGTCCTAATGAATGTGTAAAAATTGAAGATGAAGATTAAATTTATTAAAAAAAGGTGATTATTAATGGCTAACGAACTTTTAATTGACTTAGATAATTATTTAGCAGCAGGTTTACATATCGGAACCCAACAAAAAACAAGTGACATGGAAAAATATATATTCAGAGTAAGATCTGACGGTTTATATGTTTTAGATATTCAAAAAACTGATGAAAGAATCAGACAAATTGCAAAACTTTTAGCAAAATACGACCCAGAAGATATTTTAGTAGTAGCTACCAGACAATATGGTCAAGCTCCTGTTAAAAAATTCGGAGAACTTACCGGTGCAAAAACTATCCCTGGTAGATTCATCCCTGGTACCTTAACCAACCCAAATTATGCTAAATTCATTGAACCAAAAATTATTGTTGTAACTGACCCAAGGTCTGACTCACAAGCAATTTTAGAATCCAAACAAAATGGTATTCCTGTAATTGCTTTATGTGATACAGAAAACTTACTCAGTTTTGTTGATATTGCAGTACCTGTAAACAACAAAGGTAGAAAAGCTATTGCATTAGTTTACTGGTTACTTGCAAGACAAATTTTAAGAGAAAGAGGCGACATTCCTGAAGATGGTGACTTAGATATTCAACCAAGCGACTTTGAACTTAAATTCTAAATTGATTTGAATGATTAGAAAACCTGCTGTTGCCGGAGCATTTTATCCGAATAATCCTGAAACTCTTAAGGATACTATTAGGAATTGTTTTTTAGATGATAGAGGCGTTGGTGAAATACCAATGCTTAATTCATTTGATGGTACAGATTACCCTATCAATATTATGGTTCCCCATGCAGGTTATCAATATTCAGGTGCAATAGCTAGTCATGGCTATTGCAAAGTAGTTCAAAATGGTTTTCCAGAAGTATTTATTATTTTAAGTCCGAACCACACAGGTTTAGGTAGTGAAATTTCTGTTTTCAACGAGGGAGAATGGATTACTCCTTTAGGAAATATTGAAGTTGATGAGGAATTTGCAGACTCCATTATTTCACATTCGGATATTGCTACTGCAGATTTCATGGCTCATATTCGAGAACACAGTATTGAAGTTCAGTTGCCTTTCTTGCAATATTTTTCAAATGATTTTAAAATAGTTCCCATTACTATGGGTTCCCAATCATTTTCCGCTTCAACTGATTTGGCAAAGGCTATTTTTGATGCGGGAAACAGTTTAAATAAGTCTTATGCAGTTATTGCAAGTACTGATTTATCCCATTTCAATAATCAGGAAAAGGCTAATAAAGTCGATAATTTTGTTTTAGAGGATATTGATGAAATGAATGAATTCAAACTCTTTGAGGAAGTTGTCCAATACAATATCACGATGTGTGGTTATGGTCCGGTAATAACGACCATGTATCTCTCAAAAATGTCAAATAAAAATAATAGTGAAATATTGGCATATGGAACAAGCGGCGATGTTACTGGAGACTTTACTTCTGTTGTAGGTTATGCTTCAAGTATTTTTAAATAAGGTGTGTATATGATAGCTAAAGCTTCAGCTCCTGCAAAAGCAATTTTATTTGGTGAACATTCTGTAGTTTATGGTGAACCTGCTATTGCGGGTGCTGTAAATAAAAGAGCTTATATTACTGTAAAAGAATCAGAATGTGATAAATCTATTTTTAGGGCACCTAATATTGGTTTTGAAGCAGAATTAATCACTGAAGAAAAAAAATATATTTTAAGAAAAGGAAAACCAGGTATTATTAGATATATTTTAGAATCTGTTTATAGAGCTCACGATCATAGTCCTATTGATATTACATTAACATCAAATGTACCTATTGGTTCAGGGCTAGGTTCATCTGCTGCAGTTACTGTAGCAACATTGGCTGCATTATACAGATATCATAATATTCGTTTTAACAAAAAATCTTTAGCTCATGATGCTCATATGGTAGAACAGGAAGTTCAGGGGGTAGCAAGTCCTCTGGATACTTTGGTGTCTACATATGGCGGTCTTGTTTATTTATCCAGAAATAAGAGAGTAGAGCATTTCAATGTGAATTTCAATGTTCCTTTCGTTGTTGGGTATACTACCAAGCATGGAAATACTGGAAAGATGGTAAAGGATGTTAAAAATCTTAAAAATAAAAATCCAAAAATTATTAATCCAGTAATAACTGCTATGGGAAATTTAACTAATTATGCAAAACAGGCTATTTTAAAAAGAGATTTTATTAAAGTAGGCGAATTAATGAATATCAATCACGGATTTCTGGATGTCCTTGGTGTTAATACTTTGGAATTATCTAGAATGGTATATAATGCAAGAGAAGCCGGAGCCATCGGGTCTAAAACTACCGGTGCAGGTGGTGGGGGCAGTATTATTGCACTCTGCCCTGGAAAAGTTGAAGAAGTTGCAAAAGCTATAGATCGTGATGATAATATTTTAAAAATCCGTTTCACTCGTAAAGGAGTTTCTTCAAGGATTTACAAGTGATTTTATGATTATTTTAAAAATTGGCGGAAGTATTTTAACCAATAAGGACTCATCTAAAAGTGAAATAGATGAAGTGTCTTTAAAAAGAATAGCATCTGAAATTAAAGCTTCACTCGATAATTCAGATAAAGAACTGATTATCGTTCATGGTGCAGGGTCTTTCGGACATCCGCCGGCTAAAGAGTACAATATTGGTGAAGTATTTTCTGCTGAGGAATATCCTCAAAAAAGGATTGGATTTTGCAAAACCCAAAATGCAGTTAAAAAATTAAACATGCTGATATGTGAGGCATTTATTGAGGAAGGTTTGCCGGTTGTTGCAATTCCTGCTTCAAGCTTTATGAGTGCTACCAACAAAAGAATTACTGAAGGAAATCTGGATTACTTTAAGAAATATTTGGAAAAGGGTTTTATTCCTGTTGTTTACGGTGATGTTGTACTTGATTCAAAGTTGGAAATTTGTGTTATTTCAGGAGACCAGTTAATACAGTATTTGGCTATGAATCTCAATCCGACTCAAGTTATTTTAGGAACCGATGTCGATGGGGTTTATAATAAGAATCCTAAAACACATGAGGATGCATTATTTTTTGACAAGTTTTCATCACTTGATGATTTGGATACTCTTGAAGGAACAACAAATGTGGATGTGACCGGTGGAATGGTTGGAAAAATTAAAGAACTTTTATATTTGGCTGATTTAGGAATTGAATCTAAAATAATAAATGCTGAAGTTAAGGACAATATTTTCAAAGCATTAGAAAATGAAGACGTGAAAGGAACAGTAATTTCAAGGGGAAATTAAGGTATGATTTCAGATAGAAAATTAGAGCATTTATTAATTTGTGAAAATTATGATGTAGAGTTTAAAAACAAAACAACAGGATTTGAAGACATAGAATTAATTCACAATGTCTTGCCTGAAATTGATAAAAATGAAATTGATTTATCAACTAATGTTTTTGGAAAAAAATTAGACTCTCCCTTATTTATAACTGCAATCACTGGAGGGCATCCTGCTGCAAAATCAATTAATAAACAATTGGCTATTGCAGCTGAAAACAATAATATTGCTTTAGGTGTAGGTTCTCAAAGGGCTGCATGTGAACATCCTGAACTTGCAGATACTTATACTGTCGTTAGAGAAAATGCTCCCGACTGTCTATTAGTAGGAAATATTGGTGCGCCTCAGTTGAATTTAGCAGAAAAAGCTGTTGAAATTTTAGATGCAGACATATTGGCAATTCATTTAAACCCTCTTCAAGAATCAATTCAGCCTGAAGGTGATTTGGATGCAAGAGGTTTTACTAATTTAATAGAACAAATCACAGAATCTGTAGATATTCCTGTCCTTGCAAAGGAAACAGGTTGCGGAATATCTGGTGACTCTGCAAAAACATTGGTTGATGCAGGTGTTGATTATATTGATATTGAAGGTGCAGGCGGAACCAGCTGGGCAGCTGTTGAAACATATAGGGCTGAAGACAAATACTTTGGTGAAATATTTTGGGATTGGGGAATTCCTACTGCAGTCAGTACTGCTGAAGTAACCAATGCAGTTGATGTTCCTGTCATTTCATCAGGAGGTATTAGAAACGGTCTTGAAGCAGCCAAAGCTATTGCACTTGGAGCTGATGCCGTAGGTATGGCATTACCATTTTTAAAGAATTGCACATCACAAAAACAATTAAATGATTTTATTAACAGATTTAATGATTCACTTAGAATTGCAATGTTTTTAGTAGGAGCTAACAACATTGAAGAATTAAAACAAGCCAATCTTGTTATTCGCGGTAAAACAAGAGAGTGGCTCAATGAAATAGGAATTAACACTAAAAAGTATTCAAGGAGATGAAACATGAGCGTAGAAGTAATCGCTATAGGCGGATATCAGGAAGTCGGGAAAAACATGACTGCGGTTCGCATTGGTGAAGATGTAATTATCTTCGATATGGGAATCCACCTTGATAGAATTAGTATGCACGAGGATACTGATATCGATAGGATGCATAGCCTAGATTTAATTGAAAGAGGAGTTATTCCAGATGATACATTAATGAAAGATGTTGACGGTAAAGTAAAGGGAATAATTTTCTCTCACGGACACTTGGACCATATTGGTGCAGTCGCCAAATTGGCACATAGATATGATGCACCGTTAATAGGAACACCATATACTGCTGCTTTAATTGAAAAACAAATTAAAGGGGAACGTAAATTTAAAGTAACAAACCCCATCAGGCCTTTAAATCCTGGAAGCAAATTAAAATTATCCAAGGATATTACTTTGGAGTTTGTCCAATCAACACACAGTATCCCTCAGGCGGTATTTCCAGTATTACATACTCCAGAAGGAGTAATTGTATATGCATTGGACTTTAAATTTGATAACCATCAGAAAGTTTCTCCACCGCCGGATTATAAGAGATTAAGAGAACTTGGAAGAAAAGGAGTTCTCACATTGATTGTGGAGACAACAAATGCTAAAAATTATAATGAAGTAAAAACTCATTCAGAAAGAATTGCAAAAAATATTCTCGAAGATGTAATGAAAGGACCTCTTCAAGAAAGTACTGGGATGATTGTAACTACATTTTCATCTCATGTTGAGAGAGTTCAGGCAATTGCAGATATAGCCAAAAAAAGTCATAGAGAAATATTTTTCCTTGGAAGATCAATGGAAAGATTCTGTGGTATTGCCCAAAAATTGGGAATTTTAAAATTGCCTAAAAATGCCAGTATTTATGGCTCTCCTAAAGCAGTAAATAAAGCATTAATGAAAGCTGATGAGGACCGGGCAAATTATCTTTTAGTAACAACAGGTCACCAGGGTGAACCTGATGCATTGCTGCCTAGAATTGCAAATGGCAGAACTCCATTCAATATTAAGAAAGGGGATAATGTAATCATTTCAGCACCGATTATTCCAAATCCAACCAATGCCGCAAATAGGCACATTATGGAAAGAAGGTTAAAAACAAAAGGTGCAAGAATCTATCCTAATGCTCACGTTTCCGGACACGCTGGAAGAGAAGACCACAGGGAATTCTTACGTATGTTAAGACCTCAACATATTATACCGGCTCACGGAGATTTATCAATGCTTGCAGCTTATGCAGAACTTGCAGAAGAAGAAGGATATAGAATAGGGTATGATATTCATATTTTAAGAAATGCTCAAGCACAAGTTTTTAAAAGTTAAAAGAGGGATTATAATGAGTGATGTAAAAGAGGTACTTGGAAGTTATTCAACTGACATTACTAAAACTATTGAAGAAGAATTAGCTAAAATTACTCCAGAAAATCTTGCAGAGGCATCAGTTTATCTCACAAGAGCTGGAGGAAAAATGCTCAGGCCAGCATTAACTTTAATCACTGCTGAAGCTGTTGGTGGGAAAAAAGAAAATGCTCTTAAAGCGGGAGCTGCAATTGAATTGATTCATACATTTTCATTAATTCATGATGATATCATGGATCAAGATGATATGAGAAGGGGAATGCCTTCTGTCCATAAAGTATGGGGAGACGATGTTGCAATTCTTGCGGGAGACACTCTATTTTCAAAAGCATTTGAAATAATTGTTGGGTCTGAAGGAACAAGTTCCATGCAAAACAACATGACTTTAGCTACTGTTGCTGATGCATGTGTTAAAATTTGTGAAGGTCAGGCTTTAGATATGGGATTTGAAGACAGGTTTGACGTTTCAGAAGAGGAATATATGGAAATGATTTTCAAAAAAACTGGTGCATTGATAGCTGCAGCAACAAAATCAGGAGCTATAATGGGTGGTGCATCAGAAGAAGTCATTGATTCAATGTATGAATATGGCCGTTTGATAGGACTTGCCTTCCAGATTCAGGATGATTATCTGGACATTGCTTCTGATGAAGAAACATTGGGTAAGCCAATTGGTTCAGACATTGGAAAAGGTAAAATGACCATCATTGCAATTAAAGGTTTGGCCAGTGTTGATGATGACAGATTGCTTGAAATCTTAAAATCTGAAAATAATTCTCAGGATGATATAGATGAAGCGATTGAAATTTTAACAAATTGTGGTGCCATTGAATATGCTCGCAATTTGGCACTAGAATCTGTTGACCAAGCAAAAGAAGTACTTGAAATATTGCCTGATTCTTCATTTAAACAGGTACTTGTAAACATTGCAGATTTTGTACTTGAGAGAAGTTCATAATTTCTCTCATTTTTTTTAAACTTTTTTTTAAATTTTTTTATAGTATCTTTTGAAAATTTTGAATAGATTTTGTCAAAAATGGGTGTCATGTCATTTTTTTTCAATTAGTAATATTCTTTTATTTTTAATTCATATTTGTAATAATTAATCATGATTATTAAGTTTTTTATTTTTCTAATATTTGCTCTTATTTTCTTTAAATAAATAATTTAATAGTTTTAAATTTTATTTTAAAAATAAATAATTTATTTTATATTATTTAAAGTTTATATGAATTGTTATATTAATTTTAAATGATTTATAGGGCTCAGATATTATGGTAAGATTTATATGTTAGAACGATAATACAATTAATTGGATTATTTGATTAATGGATTTTTTTTAATCGAGTAATTTAAATTATTGTTTTAATAAAATGGTTAGAGGAGTAATAGATAATTTATTCGTATATGTTTGAACAAAATAGCTGTATAGTGAGCTTTAATATTTTGGTCATGAAAATTTCTAATACTTTTTAGACTAATTTTGGAGATGAATTATGTTGGAGATTAAGCACACATTATGTCCATCCTGCAGTGTAGGTTGCGGCATTAATGTTGTTTTAAATGATGGTGAAATAGTAGGGACTTTTCCTTATAAAAGACACCCTGTAAATGCGGGTAAAAATTGTTTGAATGGAAGAAATTCCATTGACTGTTATAAAAACAAGTTTGATGATGTAAATGTAGACAGTTTAATTGGTGATGTTTCAAAAGAATTAAAATCTGCTTCTGACGTCACTGTAATTTGTTCTGGTAACAGTAGTATTGATGAAATTGAAGCAATAAAAGAATTTGCAGAATCTAATGGGTATAACATTGGATTTTATGCAGATAATTTAAAAAATTATGATGAAGTTGCTTCTTATGAAGATATTGAAAATGCGGAAAAGGTTTTTGTAATTGGCGATCTTTTATACGAAAATCCATTGATTGGAAGAAGAATTGTCCATGCAAAACAAAACGGAGCTAAAATTTCTGCATTTGTAAACTCTGAAGCTTCAGTAACATTTAATATTGCAGATGAATGCTTTAATGACTCTGTTGCCGAATTTTTAGATGCTGTTAAAGATAATGTTGATGAATCTTCAGTATTGATATTCAATCAAATCGACAATGCTGGGGATTTGGAAAAAATTGATGCACTTGGCTGTAAATTGTTACCGGTATTCAGTAAATCTAATTCAAAAGGTGCTTTAAGCATTTTAGAACCTAAATCAAAAGAAGAAATGTTTGAATTATTGGATAATACTAAATTATTACTGGTATTTGATGATGATATTGCTGATGAATTGGAATATGATTTTTCAAAAATATCCAAAATAATCAGTTTTGCTCCATGTGCAAATAAAACAACTGAAATTTCAGATATTGTTGTTCCAATTAAAACATGGCTTGAAAAAGATGGATCATTTGTAAATGCAATGGGTGAAACCCAATCTTTCAATGCTGCAGTTGAATCTGATGTTTTAAGTGAAATTGAGGTAATTGAAAAATTAAACGGATAAGCAGGTGATTATTATGAGTTATGTTTTAGCAAAATCTCAAAATGATGAAATACATAAAGCAGGTGAATGTGGGGGAGCTGTAACCAGTATTCTTAAATATTTGCTTGATGAAGAAATTGTAGATGGAGTTTTAGCAATAAGTCCTTGTGATGACGTATATGATGGTATACCAACTTTTGTAACCAACTCTGAGGATTTAATGAAAACTGCTGGTTCTTATCACTGTGCACCTACAATGATTGGAGACCTTGTTCAAAAATACTTGTTTGACAAAAAAGTTGCAGTTACAGCAAAACCTTGTGATATGAGGGCTATTGAAGAGCTTATTACAAGACACAAAATCAATAAAGACAATATTTATGTCATTGGTTTAAACTGTGGTGGAACTGTTCCTCCTGTTGCAGGTAGAAAAATGATTGACTTGTTCTATGAAGCAGACCCTGATGATGTTGTAAGTGAAGAAATTGATAAAGGTCAATTTATCATAGAACTTGCAGACGGTTCAGAAGAAGCAGTCAAAATACACGACCTTGAAAATGAAGGATACGGACGTCGTACCAACTGTCAAAGATGTGATGTAAAAATCCCAAGAAAAGCAAACATTGCCTGTGGAAACTGGGGAGCAGAAGATGGATGGACTTTCATTGAAATCAATGATGAAAAAGGCCAAGAAATGATTGATGGTGCAAAAAAGGCAGGAATTTTAGAAACTAAAAATCCAGCTGAACCTGCAATTGAAGGCAGGAAAAAAGTCGAAGGCATCATGATTAAGATGGCTAATAAGATTCAGGATAAAATGTATCCTACAGTCAATGAAATGGACGATTGGAATAGATGCATTAGTTGTTATGCTTGCCGTGATGTTTGTCCTATCTGCTGGTGTTATGAAAACTGTGAATTAAACAAGCCATTCTTTAAAGATGCACAAAACGTACCGCCAAGCCCTATTGCATTCCAAGGTGTAAGGTTATCACACATGAGTTTCAGCTGCGTAGACTGTGGTCAGTGTGATGATGTATGTCCAATGGACATTCCTGTTTCATTAATCTTTGATAAATTGCAGAAAAAATACTATAATAGAACTGGCTATGTAGCTGGAGTTTCAGATGATGTAAAACCTCCGTTATACAGTCCAGAAAAAACTGAATTATGAGGTGGTTTGATGTCTGAAGATTTAAAAATAGTAGGATTATTATGTAACTGGTGTTGTTACGGTGGTGCAGATACCGCAGGAACTGCACGTATGCAATACCCACCAAATGTAAGAATCATTCGTGTAATGTGTTCTGGAAGAATTAGCCCTTCAATGATTTTCAAAGCATTCCAAGAAGGTGCAGATGGAGTATTTGTAGGAGGATGCCACATAGGAGACTGCCACTATGATGCAGGAAACTACAAATGGTCTAGAAGATCAAAAATCGTAGAAGACATTCTTGAAGAATTTGGAATAGAAAAAGAAAGATTCCGCCATGAATGGATTTCCGCATCTGAAGGAGAAAAATTCAAAACAACTATGGAAGAATTCCATAAAACTCTTTCAAAACTCGGTCCATTAGAATTAGAATAATTGGATGAATATTTGGGTGAATAGCTATTAATGGCTATTTACCTTATTAATTGTCTTTCTAACATTGGTATTTTTTACTAATGTTAGAAAGATAGTTAAATAGTGAATATTTGATTATTTTTCAGATTAATTAATTCTATATAGATAAATTCATCATTAGCCGATAATTAGTATTTATTATATTAATTATTATTTTTCTCCATCGATATAGAATTATTAATTAAAAAAGAGAGATTTATATAAATAAAATTTATGTAGGTTTCTTTAACTGTCTACAATAGCTATTGAAGTTAATTTTACTTTGATAGCTATCTATTTTTTATATTTATTTTAGAAGTAATTTTTTTTTAATGATTCCAGATTTCTCCGGAATCATTTTTGCATATTATGCAACCTTTGTTAGTTTTGGTTTTGTTTTGAAATTTCTATTTTTTTAGTAACAATAATGTATGAATTTATTCAAGGAGTGGGTTAAGAAATTTTTTATAAATCCCAGTAATAGAAATTTCAAAGTTTATGATAATAGGGCCTATTATCAAATATAATTATATTTAAGGCCATATATAACTTTTTTCTTTGAAACTAAAACAATTCTACTAAGTTACTACAATTATAATGTGTCACAACAATTTTGCATGTTGCAATCAATAATTTTATTAATTGTTTTTACACAATATATTATCATGAAAGGAATTATTGGTGCAATTTGCGGAGATATTATAGGATCAACCAGGGAGTTCAATCCTATAAAAACAAAAGATTTTAAGTTATATACTAAAAAATCTACATTTACTGATGATACAATAATGACGCTGGCTATTGCTAAATGGTTATGTGAAGATAAGGATTCAAAAGACGTTTTAATTAAAAATTTAAAATATTTTGGAAATAAATATCCTAATGCAGGCTATGGGGGAAGGTTTGCCGGATGGCTTATTGATGATTCTCCAGAGCCATATGGCAGCTGGGCTAATGGTTCTGCAATGAGGGTATCTCCTTGTGCATGGGTGGCAGAATCCTTGGAGGAAGCTAATGATTTGGCATATAAATCTGCTATAGTTACTCATGATCATCTTGAAGGGATAAAAGGAGCTCTTGCAACATCTGATGCTATTTATTTGGCAAGAATTGGTGCAAATAAAGATGAGATTAGGGAACACATTGAAGTTAGATATGATTATGATTTAAATCGTAGTGTGGATGAAATAAGACCTTTTTACTCGTTTGATGTGTCATGTGCCGGAAGCGTTCCAGAATCCATAATCTGTTTTTTAGATGCAAAAGATTTTGAGGACACAATTAGAAATGCAGTCTCTTTGGGTGGTGATGCAGATACTCAGGCAGCTATTGCAGGTTCTATTGCCGGAGCGTACTATGATATTCCTAAAAATATTGCATATAAAGCAATTCATCGACTGGATTATGATTTGCTAAATGTTTTCATTGATTTTGAAGAAAAATTATGAAATTTTTCTTCTTTGTCTGCATTTTCTATCAGTAGTTTTCCATATCCGGAATCCACATTTTTTCTAATTTTCTATAATTTTCCTTACAAACCATTGTATATTTTGATATGTATGTTTCAATATTCATTATATCACCTGATTATTTGCTGTTGAAAAAATCACATCCGTCATCAGCAGGAGATAATCCTTCTGATGCGTAACAGTTCATACAAATGCCGTTTCCAATTAAATTCTTGTTAAATTTGTAGTTTTTGCAGTTTCCATGTATTTTAAGTAATTTTTTCATTTGTATCTCTCCTACTTATTATTTTAAATAATTAGTAATGTGTGTTCTAACTTCAATTGAACTTGTCATACTTGTTTATTAATTGATTTAAAGTATATAAATAGTTTTTCGAATGTAAGCGCTAACTTTCATCGGGGATATTAAAAAAATAACGTTGAGGGGTTTATTTTAAAAAATTAATAAATAACTCTATGTTTTAAAATTAAAAATTTTTATTTGAAATAATGGCCAAATTTTCTAAAATTTTTGTTTTTAATCCACATATATATAGTTTAAAAAACTTAAATATGAATGATGAATTACAATTTTAAAAAATATTCTCCAATAATCCTTTTTGTTGCGTTAATGTTTATATTGCATTTGATTATGGGGTTTAATGGGGATGATATTAAATATGCTAAAATCCTAAATAATCAGACTTTAATAGATTATGTTAATTTTAGATATTATAACTGGTCTTCCAGAATAATTATAGATACTGTTTTGGCAATTTTAGCCCGTCAAAACATGATTATCTGGAAAATCTTGGATATTGTGATTTACACATGTGGAGTTTACTATCTTATTAAATTAGTAAATAAAAACTATTCAAAAAAGATTGCCTATTTGGGAGTTCTCTTGTTTTTGATGTATCCGTTTTATGAAATGGCAAGTGCTGGATGGATTTCAACAACTCTTAACTATTCTTGGTGTTTTGCATTTGGAATGATTTCATTTATTCCCCTAATCTATGAGTATCATGGTGAAAAAGTAAATAAATATGTATACATAGTTTCATTTTTGGCACTTTTATACGCTACAAACCAGGAGCAGAGCGGTGCATTAATATTTGGATTTAACCTGTTGTATCTGTTATACTCTGTAATCAACAAAAAAGGAATAAACAAATTTAATCTGCTTGCAACAGTAATATCTGCAGTGGCACTGATTTTTGTATTAACATGTCCTGGAAACAGCATAAGATTTGCACAGGAAGTTTCATACTGGTATCCTGAATTTGCAAATTTCACAATCCTTCAAAAATCATATCTGGGTCTTGTTACAACATTTGGAAACCTGATTGAGCAAAAGGTCATATTTCCGTTATTTTATATTATTTTAAGTGTCGGTGCATTGATTCGTTCACAAAACAAATACTTCAAATACTTCTGTTACTTTAACATTGTCTTTGTATTGTTCATAACAATATTCAATACATTCATTGACATTTCCGTTTTAGAAACTTCTCTAAAATCTCTTGGAAGTGTTCCGAATGTTATTAAAAGTTCTCCATTAATGTTGATTCCGCAGATATTCAAACAGATTGTCAATATAGTTCCGTTCATCACAGATACATTAAAGCTGTTTACCTATGAAGGCCTTCCAAAGGTTGGTATAAACTCAATTGCTATTGTAATAATATCATTGTATTTCCTGATTAGCAGCTGTGCAATGATTGTCAAAGCATTTCCTAAAAATTTATTCCCTCTGTTCATATTCCTTGGAGGATTCCTTTCTAGATTTATTGTTGGATTTTCTCCTGTGATATTTCCTTCAGGTGCAAGAGTTACAATCTTTTTGTATTTTGCATTAATAGCAATAACTTTAATGCTTATTAAAAATTTATATGATGAAAATAGAATTCCTGATAAGTGGCAGTTTATTTTAGAAAAAACACTGCTTGTAATTGCAGTTTTAAATTATCTGATAGTATTTGCAATTTCATTCATGAAATATGGAATTTTTTAAGTACTGGAAGTAAGTATTATAATGCAAAAAATGTGAAAGCTAAATTTGTTGTTAAGTAGGTTGCATTACTTCTTTTTATTTTTTTCCATATCTATTTTTTGTTTTCTTTTGATTTTTTCTAATTGATTCATAAACCTTTCGTCATAGTTTCTTGCAACGTCTTCGTATTTGTTCCAGATTCCAATTGCAGTTTCAGGTATTACATAACGTTTATCTTCTGAAAACTTGGTATAGGTATGCATCATTTCTTTTGAATCGGAAATCAGAACCTTTACAAATGGAATATCTGCCTTTTGAACATTAATATTACTGTCCTTAAACATTTTAATGATATTAACTTCATTTTCATTAATGTAACATGTAGGTGAAGATAGTATATTCACTTTCAAACCACGTTTTTTCTTAAATGCCTTAATTAGGGCCTCGCCTTCTCCTTCAAATAAAAATCCAATTCTCATGTTAACTGTGTTTTTTGCTCTTTTTATGATTTCTATTTCTTGGCTGATGATTTTTTCAACGCCATATATCCTCCATATTGGTGCTTGAACTTGACTCATTCCGTTTTCATATATGTTAGTTAGTCTTGTTATTGTATCGTCAATTTGTGAGTCAATTTTTTCTTTTTCACGGCCCAACACTTCGACTGGGGATTTAACATTGTAGGTCAGAGGTCTTCCATCTTCAACATCAATGTAATTTTTCTTGATTAATCCCTTCAACACATCATATATTTTACTGCGAGGGATGCCTGATTTTTCAGCCACTTCACTTGCTGTTGATGAAATTAATGAGGTGAGTGTTAAATATGCTTGAGCTTCATACATTGTAAGTCCTAATCCTTTTAATACAGATATATTCTCGTCCATGATTGTAGTATGTTTGAAGTGATATTTAAGTTTACTACTTTTAACCCTTAAATAGTGACAAAATCTTTATAAGCTTTTCAAATATAATCTTAATTAACGACTCAAAAGAGGTAATTATTATGTCAGAAGGTTTAGATATGTTTTGTTATCAATGTTCCCAGACTGCTAAAGGTACTGGTTGTACAGTAAGTGGAGTTTGTGGTAAAAAACCAACCGTAGCAAGATTACAAGATAATTTAATCTTTACTATGAAAGGTATAAGTGCATACAACTACAATGCAAATGTTTTAGGCAAAAATGATCCGGAAATCGATGCATTTTTAACCAAAGGATTATACACTACTTTAACCAACGTTAACTTTGATGTGGAAGATTTAGTTGGATTAGCTTTAGAAGCTGGTGAAAAAAGTGTAGCAGTAATGAGATTGCTCAAAGACGCACACATCGAAGCTTACGGCGAACCACAACCTGTGGAAGTTAAAGTTGGAGCACAGGAAGGTCCGGCAATTATCGTAACAGGTCATGACCTAAAAGCATTGGAAGAGTTATTAAAACAAGTGGAAGGAACTGATATTAAAGTTTACACTCACTCTGAAATGTTGCCTGCTCACGGATATCCTGGACTTAATAAATACAAAAACCTGGCAGGTCAGTTAGGTGGAGCATGGCATGATCAAAGAACAATCTTTAAAAAATACAATGCTGCAATTGTTGGAACCAGTAACTGTGTCTTACCTGCACTTGATTCCTACAAAGAAAGAATGTTTACTATGGATGTTGCAAAACTTGAAGGTGTTAAAACTGTAGAGGATTATGATTTCTCAGAAGTAATAGAATGTGCAAAATCCTTAGGAGGATTGGAAGCAGAAGAATTAACCACTATCACTACAGGTTGGAGTGCAGGAGCTATTGTAGAACATGCAGATGCAATTAAAAAATTAGTTGAAGAAGGAAAAATCAGAAGATTCTTTGTTGTTGGTGGATGTGACAAAGCAGCAAAACACAATGACTATTACCGTGAATTCGTACAAAATCTGCCACAAGATACAGTTATATTGACATTAGCATGCGGAAAATATAAATTCAATGATTTGGATTTAGGAGATATTGAAGGAATTCCAAGATTGTTGGATGTAGGTCAATGTAATGATACAATTGTTGCAGTTGATGTGGCTGTAGCTTTATGTGAATTATTTGACATGGAATTAAATGAATTGCCGTTAACTATTGTTCTTTCATGGATGGAACAAAAAGCAGCAGCAGTACTCTGGGCATTACTATATCTTGGTAAAACTGATATGTGGATTGGACCTGTGCTTCCTGCATGGTGTAACGAAGACATTTTAAATGTCTTAGTTGGAAACTACAACTTAACACCAACTTCCGGTGATGCAATAGCTGATATTAAAACAATTATGGGGGAATAGGTGTGAGTGAAGATCTAAAAGCAAAACCTTTGGATATTCAGTTTTTGCTTGATTATCAAAAAGATAGTGTAGTCAGTCGTGAAATAATTAAAAAAGAATTGGGGACTGTTACATTTTTTGCTTTTGATCAAGGTCAAGGCCTATCAGAGCATTCAGCACCATTTGATGCGATGGTTCAGGTAATTGACGGTGAAGCTGAAATAACAATTTCTGGTGTAAAAAAAACTGTTAAAGCAGGTCAAATAATTATCATGCCTGCAAATGAACCTCATGCTCTTCAAGCTGAAAACAGTCCATATAAAATGATTTTAACCATGATTAAAAGTGATTAATTTCATTTTATTTCTTTTTTTTTAAATTTTTACTGATAAATTATTTTTTCCACCAAACCATTATCCAGTCTGCTTTGTCTTTAACGTTATAATATTTTTCAGTTTTACTATCATATGTTAATATTCTTTCCAGATACTCTTTTAAAAGCTCTTTTTCTTTATCATTGTATAAATCAAGTCTAAATTTACCGTTGTCCATTGCTTCTGCAATGCTGTCATATTCACGGTAGTTATTCAAATCAAAGCGCTGAACATTGGCATAAATTCCCATATTAAACAATATGTTAAAGAAGTAGTTGTAATCAGGAAAATCTTCGGTTTTTTTACCAAGCTCTTTTTCAAAGTCCTTTTCGATTTTTTTATTTTCCGGTCCAAAAATTGTTATGAACACATATTTGTTAGCAATCTTATCTAATTCACATAAAACATCTTCGATAGGTATTATTCCATTCAAAGACCTTGAACACACAACAACATCAACATTTCCAATCTCTTCATATTTTATCTCTTCAATTGGTTTTAATATTGTTTCAATATTGTCTGCATTATTTTCATGAGCTCGTTTTTCCAAATATTCTAGCATTTTGGGTGAGGAATCTAATCCAATTACATTTTTTACTTTTTTTGACAGGGGTATGGTTATTGATCCTTCACCGCAGCCCACATCTAAGACGGTATCATTTTCACTGAGGATTAACATGTCAAATAATGCATCGTTGTAATCGTCTTTTCGTGTTCTTTTAAAGAATCCCTGAGCAGCTTTGTCCCAATCTTTATTAGTTTTACCTTCCAGTCTTTCAGCCCAATAAGCTGGCCAGTTTACATCATTCGGATTTTCAATGCACTGTTTCATGGTTACACCTTGGTTTTTCCGGATAATACGTTTTGGAAATCTTCGTAGTTTTCCTTTAAGAGTTCCGGAATGTCCAGTTCGTAGGGGCAGTTGTCAACACATGCATAGCATTCCATACAGTTCAATGTCTGATTCATCATTTCCTGATATTCTTCAGTTAGGTATGGCTCAGCTGGAAATCTTCTAATCCAGAGAGACATTCTGGCACATAGGCTTATGTTAATTTCTTCAGGACAAGGCATGCAGTATCCGCATCCTCTGCAGAAATTCTCTCCAAGTTCTTTTTTATCACTTTCAATTGAAGATTTTAAATCATCATCCAAAACAGTATTTTCATCATATGATAAAAACTCGTCAAGTTCTGAAATTTTTTGAATTCCCCAAATTGGCAGAACATTATCAAATTGATTTAAAAATGCAAAACTGGCTTTTGAATTATTAATTAATCCTCCTCCCATAGCTTTCATTGCAATAAAACCAACGTCGAATTTTTCACATTTTTTAACAAGTTCTATTTCTTCATCTCCGCTCAAATAGGAAAATGGGTATTGGAGGGTTTCATAAAGCCCACTTTCAATGGAGTCATGTGCAAATGTGATTTTATGTGTGGTTATTCCAATATGTCTAATCATTCCTTTTTCTTTTGCTTCAAGCATTGCATGGAATAGTTCATCGTCCTCTTTAGGTACGAATGAAATATTGTGGAATTGATATAAATCCAAATAATCTGTTTTTAAGCTTTTAAGGGAAGTTTTTAAATCACTCCAAAAATCCTGTGGAGTTTCAGCTCCAGTTTTACTTGCAAGATAAATATTTTCACGTGGAATGTCTTCAAATGCATTTCCCATTTTTTCTTCACTGTCTGAATAAAAATGAGCAGTATCATAAAAGTTTATTCCATTATCATATGCTTTTTTAAGTATTTCAACTGCTTCATCCATATTGCATCTTTGGATTGGCAGAGCACCAAATCCATTTTTATTAACTTCAAGGTTAGTTTTTCCGAGCCTCATCTTATCTCAATTCCCCATAATTCTTAATGTTTATATATCTTCAATTAGATAAATAATATTACTTATTTTTATTAATTAAATTATTGATTGTGATGATTAAATGAATGATTTAGAAGAAATTATCTATAAACATGCTTTGCTCAATGCAGCTAAACATAAAGGAAATGCAAATCCTGGTGCTGTAATGGGTTCAATCATGTCCAACGAACCTGAACTCAGAAGTAAAGCTAAAGAAATTGGACCAATGTCTGGTAAAATTGTAGCAAAAGTAAACGCTTTATCTCCAGAAGAACAAAAAGTGGAAATGGAAAAATTAGGTGTTGAAGTTCAGGAGAAAAAACCTAAAGCAAAAGAAACCGGACTTCAAGAACTTCCTGGAACTCATGAAAATATAGTTTTAAGATTCGCTCCAAATCCTAGCGGGCCTCTTCATATCGGCCACTCAAGAGCAGCAGTTCCAAATGCAGAATATGTAAAAAGACATAATGGAAAATTGATTTTAAGAATTGAAGATACTGACCCGAAAAGAGTATACGAACCTGCTTATGAGATGATTCCTGAAGATTTGGAATGGTTAGGAATTAAAGCGGATGAAGTGATTTATCAGTCTGACAGATTTGAAATTTATTATGACCTTGCCCGTCAGTTAATCGAAAAAGGTGCTGCTTACATGTGTACCTGTGACGGAGCAACATTCAAAGAGCTTAAAGATAACTGTAAGCCATGTCCATGCAGAGACAACTCTGTTGAAGAAAATCTTGAATTATGGGAAAAATTCGATACAATGGACGCAGGTGAAGCAGTACTCAGGGTAAAAACCGATATTGCACATAAAAACCCTGCTATACGTGATTGGGTAGCAATGAGATTGGTTGATGAGGAACACCCTCGTTTAGGCACTAAATATAGAATTTATCCAATGATGAACTTCTCAGTTGCAGTGGATGACCATTTAATGGGATTAACTCATGTTTTAAGAGGAAAAGACCATTTGGCAAATACTGAAAAACAAAAATACTTATATGACCATATGGGTTGGGACGTGCCAGAATATATCCACTATGGTAGATTAAAAATGGAAGATATTGCTTTAAGTACCTCAAAGGCAATGGCAGGAATTGAAGATGGAACTTATAGCGGATGGGATGATCCAAGACTTGGAACTTTAAGAGCTATTGCAAGACGTGGAATTGACCCAAGAACAATTTACAATCTAATTACTGAAATTGGAGTTAAAATGGCAGATTCTGCAATTAGCTGGAAAAAGATTTACGGACTGAACCGTAACTTCCTAGAACCTGTGGCAAATAGATATTTCTTCTGTGAAAACCCTGTTGAAATTACTGTTGAAGGTTATGAAGGAGGCAGTGTAGATATTGAAAGGCCACTTCATGCAGACCATATGGACAGGGGAAATAGGATTTTACCTTTCGATGGGAAAGCTTATTTAGCTGAAAGTGACATTAACGATGGATTGTTCAGATTGATGGATGCAGTCAATGTTAACATTAACGGCAGCGAAATTACATATCATTCTACTTCTTTTGAAGAGGCAAGGGAAATTAAAGCAAGAATTATTCAATGGGTTCCTGTAAATGATAATGTTAATGTTAAAATAGTTATGGATGATGCATCAACTAAAACAGGTCTTGGTGAAGGTGCACTTCGTGATTTAGAAGTTGGAGATATAGTTCAGTTTGAAAGAGTAGGATTTGCTCGCCTAGATGAAATTGCAGATGATGAATTGATTTTCTACTTTGCTCATAAATAGGTGATTTAATGGTAATGTTTTCAAATGGATTTTCAACACTTCAGATGCCTGAGGATTTTCAGCAGATTCCTCCTAAAGATGAATTCACTGATTTATATTTGGTAAATACCAAAATTCCAATGTCCATTAAGTTTTCAACAACACCTACATTATCAGGACTTCCAGAAATAATGAACGGCATTGAAGAGAATTTAAAAGACAATGGTAAAATTGAATTGATTACTTCAGATTTCATTGTAATTAATGAATCTCTATATTATATGGTTGTTTCTTCATTTAATGACGGTGAAAATCAGATTAGGCGTAATGAATTTTTATATGTGGAAGATGATAATCTATACATTTTTGAATTCACATATCCCTATGCAGATCGGGAATTGGATGATTTTTATTTAAATATTATCCGCTCTTTAAAGATTATTGTTCCAAAATATATTGTTGAAAACGGAAGTTATAAATTAAACAAAGAAGAATCCTCTAATTCTTCTTAAATCTTTTTTTTAATAAAAAATAATAATAGTGATGTTAAATAGTGGTGTTGGTAAAAAAGATATTTAATATACCTTTTTCACATCTTCTGGTTTGATTTTAATGTCTTTACGTCTGTACCTTACAGAGATTTCATCACCGTTGATTGCATAAACTTGACTTGAATAAGTTTCTCCGTCATGTTTAAATATGATTTCATCTCCTTTTTTAAGTACAACTTCAGTATTACCCATTTGAATTTTAATATTGTCTCTTGATGGTTTAGATTTAATAACATTAGCTTTTGGTTCTGTTTTTTCAATTTTAGGTTTTTCAGGAGTAATGGTAGTTGTTTCAAATAACTTTCGAGTATTTTCTTGTCTTATTGCTTCATCATAATCCGGTTCATAATATTCTCCAAATTCATCATGAGTTTCATTAATGATTGGAGCATATTCATCTTCATATTCATTGACATTTCTTATGTATGTTTCTTCTAAATCATTAATAGGCTCATATTCTGGAGTTTCAGGTCTTAATTTTTCTTTAACGTCTTGGAATAATTTAGAACCTCTAATTGTATTTTTAATTTTGTTTAAATCATTTCTGTAATCTAGTTCATTTGCAGGTTCATCAGAAGATAAATAAGAGTCGTCTATTGGTGTTTCAACACTTTCAGTTTCACTGATTTTAGTTGGGGATTTTAAAGCAGGTTCTTTAATTTCCTCTTCTGAGTTTAATAATGCATCAGTAATGTTCTCTCTTTCTGAAATACTTTCAATTTCTTTTTCTTCGATTTCTTGGGATGCAGTGTTTATAGCTTCCTCAATGTCTTTTTGTGTTGCAACAGATTGATTTTCAATTTCAGGTGTTTCTGTTTCTTCTTTTATGTCTGCACTAACTTCTTTAGTACTTTCTTCAGGGGTTTCAACATCTAAAACATCTTGAACACTTTCTTCTGATGTTTCTTCTGTGTTTATTATGTCTGCTATGGTTTCTTCTGCAGGTGGTTTTTCTGTGTTTATTATGTCTGCTATGGTTTCTTCTGCAGGTGGTTTTTCTGTGTTTATTATGTCTGCTATGGTTTCTTCTGCTGGAGTTTCTTCAGCAGTTTCCTCAACAGAATCGCTTTCTAAGATTTTTCCGATTTCTTCATCAGCTAAAATTTCATCAATAAGTTTATCATCAACTTCTTTAGCTTCTTTTTGTTTTTTGATACTTTCTTTAAGTTCAGTTAATTCTTTGTCATCTTCACCTTTAACCTGTTGAGCTTCTTTTTCTCTTTCACTATCTTTCCTTTTAGATTCTTTGATTAATTCATCAATAGTAAATAAATCTTTTAATTCATGTTTTTCATTATCTTGAGTCATAATTTCAACCTGGTAATCGTTCATTGGTTCTTGAGTTTTTTTAACTTCATTTTCATAATTTATAAGTATTTGATTTTGAGATTCATATTCTGTATTTTTATTGTTGTTGTTTTCAACTTCGGGTGCATAAGAAATACTATAGTCCTCTTGAGCATATGATTCTGTCTGACTAATAAAACGATTTTGATTATGATGGGAACTATCTTTATGAAGGGATGTTTTAGGTTCGATATTATTGCGATTTGATATAAAATTAGTAATCCGCTCTTTGGAAATCATTGATTTTTCACTATTTTCAAGTTTATCCTCTTTAAAATGCGATTTAACAAATACTATTGCAACCGCACCTACTACAAAAATTATTATCCAAAGTATTATTGTAATTCCGTTCATTTTTTTCCCAACGTTATCATTTAATTTTTTATTATATTATAATATGTAAAATACTTAATTTAAATATTTTCATAAGTTTTTAAAGTGAGTTAGTTTATTGTTTAATTTGAAAAAAATGCGCTATAAATCTTGATATGGCAAAAAAATATTTTCCATGTTTTATTTTTTCATAAATCACATATATCTCTTCTTTTTTTAGGGGATTTTATTTTTTAATATTTTTTTATTAATTTTTACTAAAAATTGACATTTTTAACTATGCATTCAATTTATATATTTTTAAAATATAATATAAATTAGATTAATATTAATGAGGAATTAATCATGGTTGTTAAAATTAACGAAAACTATCTTAAATTAAAAAGCAGCTATCTTTTCGTAGAAGTTGCAAGAAGGGAAGCAGAATTTAGAAAAAATCATCCTGATGCAGATATTATTAAAATGGGTATCGGAGATGTAACAAAACCATTAGTTCCAGCAGTTATAAAAGCATTTAAAGATGCTGTAGATGAAATGAGTAACGCTGACACTTTCATGGGATATGGTCCTGAACAAGGTTACGGGTTCTTAGCAGAAGCAATCATTGAAAATGATTATAAACCGTTAGGTGTTTCATTGGACACAAGTGAGGTATTCATTAGTGACGGAGCTAAATGTGATACTGGGAACATTCAGGAAATTTTCGGCATTGACAATAAGATTGCAGTAACTGATCCAGTTTATACTGTATATGTTGATACTAACGTTATGGCAGGTAGAACTGGTGAAATGGGTGATGATGGGATGTATGAAGGTTTAACATATCTTCAATGTAATGCAGAAAATGATTTTGTTCCAGAACTTCCATCCGAACCTGTTGATTTAATTTATTTATGTTATCCAAATAATCCTACAGGTACTACACTTACAAAAGACCAATTAAAAGTATTTGTAGATTATGCAATAGAAAATAATGCCATTATTTTATTCGATGCAGCTTATGAAAAATTTATAAATGAAGATAATGTTCCTCACAGTATTTATGAAATTGAAGGTGCAAAAGAAGTTGCAATTGAATTTAGAAGCTTTTCAAAAACAGCAGGATTTACAGGAACCCGTTGTGCATTCACTGTTGTACCAAAAGAGCTAAAAGCATATGACAGTGAAGGAAATGCTGTTGACGTAAATCAGTTATGGAATAGAAGACAAACCACCAAATTCAATGGTGCATCTTATCCTGTACAAAAAGCTGCTGAAGCAGTTTACTCACCTGAAGGTAAAAAAGAAATCAATGAGGTTATAGAGTATTATATGGCAAATGCTAAAGTAATCAGAGAAAGCTTATCTGATTTAGGTTTACAGGTTTATGGTGGAGTAAGTTCACCTTATATTTGGGTAAAAACTCCTAATAATATGGATTCATGGGATTTCTTTGATTTATTATTAAATGAGGCTAATGTTGTTGGAACTCCTGGTTCTGGATTTGGTCCTAGTGGTGAAGGTTATTTAAGGCTTACTGCATTTAATACTTTGGAAAATACTAAAGAAGCTATGGATAGGATATCCAAATTAGAATTTTAGGTGTTTAATTTGAAAGCAAAATTTGAAAAACCTGTGCAAATTGAAGATGGTGACTCTTTTAAAGTAGTTTTATCTAAATATGGTGCATTAGCACTGGACAAACAAGAAAATCTGTCAGAATTAATTGGTGATTCTGTTGGTGATTTAGACATTGAAAATGGGACAATCACTTTTGAAAATATTACAATGCCTGTCCAAATCATTGGATTTCATGATGAAGAGTTGAAACAATGGTCATGGGCATGGGATAATGAAGATATCTTCGGTAAGGATTTAATCAAATCAGCTATCCAAATGAAAGCTATTGGTGATGAATTTGATATTCCTGAATTTAAAACCCCTGTTATCAATGCAGATGTTAATGATTGCCACACATTATCAATGTCAACAGTAGCTATTTTAAATATGGATGCATATTATGCGGTTTCCGAAGAGGGATTGGATATTTACGTTGCATTGGAATCAGATTTGATTAAAGAAAATAATTCTTTAGAGAAGTTTAGAAATACATTTTATACTTTCCAAAAGAATTTTAAAATTTATCCAAAAATTGCATTTGAATCCTATACTAAGCTTAAAGGATATGGTTTTAAGCCACATGATGATTTTGCAGTTGCTAAAATTAGAGATAGTAGAATAATTGTCGGATTCACTGAAAGAGGCAACGTAACTCGTATATTAATGTATGATGAAGAAGAATAGGGATATTATGAATCAGGATTTGGTTGAAGAAGTTGAATATATGATTGAAGTTTTAACTAGATCCGGATTTTTCAATGTCGATGAAATCATGGAAATATTGGAAGATCAATTTATTGAGGAAGATATTGATTTTTCTCAATTCAATATTTCTTTAAACGATTTTGATAATGTCAATTTCACAAAACTTGAGAATGCTTTTGATTCATTAGTGAAAGAGGATATTGTTGCTGTTCATAACTGCGGTTATGATATTGAAGAAGGTGTAGCTGATGCCTTTGAACTTCAGGTTCATCTTATGAATAATAAATTCAATCCAATTGGTTTTTGTTTTTACACTTTTGAGGATGTAGAGGAAGCTATTTGGGATGAAAAATTAAAAATTACATTTGGTGATTTTGAAAATAATGAAAAGAAAGCATTAAAAATTGGTGAAATTGTTGCAGAAAACTTAAAATCCGAAGGATTTTCTATTCTTTGGGATGAAACTATTAACAACCAGATTGAGATTAATCCACTTAAATGGGATAAATCATTTGACAGTGATAAAGAATATGAAATAGAAGGAGCTTATAATTGCTTTGTTAAAAAAGGGGTGCTAAAATGAATGTTCGTTCACTAAAATTAATTAGAGAGGTAATGACTAACTCTGGTATATTAACTTCTGTAGAAATATCTCAGGACTCCATATATCTTGAGTTTAAAGATGTTGAGCTTGGTGTTCCTAAAGAAAGTGAAGATTTTCCTTTAATAGTTCGTTTTGCATCTGAATCATTTTTCACTGTTTTTTATAACAATATATGGGATATTGATTTTTTAGCAAAATATAATTTTAAAAATCAGTTATTAAGTGAAGAAGTATTGTATGATGTTGTTGAAGTCAAATTCATTGATTTCGAATACCTTAATACATTTTTCTATAATTATAAAAAAGAAAAAACAATTTCTGTTGTTGAAGACTTTGATATTCACAATATCCGCAATGATTTTTTCATGCTTATTGAAACAAAAGAGATTGCAATTGTGGTTGGAGGAAATCAAATGGATTTCTTCACCAAATTTGAAAGGTTGGATGATGATTCCTTAAGGGAATTGTCTAATCAATGGATGCTTTCATTTTTAAAATATCATTTGAAAAGAAACATTATTAAAAACCCAATATATGAAAATCATCCTTTGATGTATACCAAAAAATAATTTTATTCTATTTTTATTAAATACTTTTAAAAAATTAGTTTAATAGATATTTTATTTAATTTCTTTTCAATATCTATTAAAATTATTAACGCTTATTTTAATTTAACATTAACTTCAATGTGGGATATGGCCGGTTATGAAATTGAATATGTCACGAACGCCAGATACATATCCGTTGTATTCATGGTTATGAATATTACTCATGTCATCTTCAATACACTTATCTATTTCTTTGATGAATGTGGTATTGTTATAGTCCTGAGTTGTGAAGTAATGAACTTGTATTGCATAGTTAGTGTCCTCTTTTGAAAATACGTAGTTTACTCCAATAGGACTCCAAACATGATCATTATTTCTTGAAGGATTTGTAAAGTATTGTTTTGAAACTGGTACTCCAGATAAAGTACTGTTTTCATTTTTAAGAACTTTATAACTTCCATTTTCCATTGATTTAAATTTGGCCTCCGATATGGACGTTATATGGTCTTCTGGCCAGTCGTCCCAATGGTCTATGAAGACATACTTATTAGTTATAGCATCATGAGTTTTGGATTGGTTTGTTAAATTTACTTCATCTGTTGTATTCCAGGCTTGCGGTACAACAGTTATACTGTGACCAAATTCCACGGTTTTATCAGTTTTGAAACTTAAAAAACTATTAATTCCATTGATATTAACTGCAATAAATATGATTAAAATAATAATTATTATTGAACGTAGAACATCTTGTTTTCTCATGTTTCTTTTCCTCCTTTATGAACAGTTTTTGACCATTTTCTTTCTTTTCTACTCATCATGGTATGCATAGTTAAGAAAAACAATGGAATTAGGTGGAAACAATAAATATAATATTTTACCATATCTTTAATCATTTCGATTACTCCCAATTTATCCCTCATAAGAGAAAATATAAGTCCTGGGAAAAATGCAACTGCAGATAATATACCTACAATTAGGGGAGCTTCCATTTTAATTAAGGTTACATTATGGAAAAAGAACCATGAAATAGCATTAATAATAGTAATAATGAATCCAAAGAAGATCAATAAATTAAAACTATAAAATGAAATATGTTCGAGAACATTAAATTTTTTTAGAAGGGATATTTTTGATCTTACGATTAAAGGAAGATAAACAAATAGTGTTTCAAAGTTTCCAATAGCCCATCTAGTTCTTTGTCTAAAGAATGCTTTCCAGTCTGTTACGGCTTCTTGATATACTGCGCAATCTCCACAATAACTAATTTTTCCACCATTTAGAATAATTTTTATAGCTAAATTTAAATCTTCAGTTACAGCAAATCCGTCCCATCTTCCAGATTCGATAATGGCTTGTTTTTTAACAAATTGACCATTTCCACCTAAAAATCCGGTATGGTCTAAATTATCTTTAGCAATTAAAGTATTTCCGAATGTGGTAAATTCCACATGTTGCATACGAGCTAAAAAATTCTCATTTTTATTAAACATTTTAACTCTTGTTTGTACACCATCAATGTCTCCATTAAGATAAGGTATGACTGTTTTTAAATAATCCGTTTTGATTTGTGTATCTGCATCAAATACTCCAATTATTTCTCCTCTTGATAATGTTAATGCATCATTTAAAACAAATCCTTTTCCTTTTCCTGATCGTGGAGGGTGTCTTGTAACAATTTTTACTTGAGGATATTCCTCTTTTAGCTTTGATAAAATTTCTCCAGTTCTATCAGTTGAACCGTCATTTACAACAATTAATTCATATTGAGGTTCCCTTTTTTCATCTTCTTCTTCAGGTTCCTTATGATAATCAACCTGACATACGCTTCTCACTGTATCTTCAATAGTGTTTTCTTCATTGTGAGCTGGAATAAAAATACTTACAAATGGAAAATCTTTTTCGTCAAGAGGCTCTGGTTTTTTCTGTTTTTTCAAACTCACGATTGAGTTTATAAGCATAGCTAATGTTGGTATTAAGAGAACCCATTGAAGCCAAGTAGCATTTCTTGATAAAACAGCGATAATGATTAGGGATAGACAAAGAATTAAAAGAAAACTTGAATCAGATTTTTCGATTAAAAGTTCATTACTTTTTTCCTGAAGTTTTGATTGTGCTTCTAGTATGTTTTGAACGTTTTGTTCATGTTTTCTGAGAGCTACCGCCATTGCTCTTTGAAGTTCCTCTTCATCAATCGGTTTAATCAGATAACCAAAAGGATTACTCATTAATAATGTATCAATGGTTTCATTAAACAAATCTCCAATTATGATTATGATAGGAATATTGAAAATTTCTAAATCATCTGTCAGTTCAATTAAGTCAATGTTTTCAATTTCAGAATCTAAAAATATCAGATTAACAGATAACTCTTCCACTTCTCTAAATATATCTGCTTTTTCAGATGCTGAGCCTACAAAATCATAATCGTAGTTATCAACATATTTTTGGATTTGTGATAATAAGTCTTTATCCTGACTAATTGCGAATATTTTTGGTTTTCCTTCAATTAATTCAAATTCAGTCATATCACACCATTATTCTGTAAAACCACTAGCTTGATTTATTTTCTTTTCTTCTAGTTTTGCTCTATTAATGGTAATTTTAAGAGTTTTGTCTAATTTTTGAATATCGTATGGTTTTGAAACAAATCCGTAGGATCCTTTAACATTTGATTTTTCAAATGTGTCTGTATCGGTGTTTGCTGTTAGGTATATGATTGGTATTCTTAATTCTGAAATAACTTCTGCTGCTTCTATACCTTCCATGTCTCCTTTTAATTTAATATCCATTAATACCACATCAGGTACGGTTTCTGCAGCAGTATCAATAGCATCTTGTCCGGTATCAACTGTATCGACAATTTCATAACCTAATTCTTCTAAACTATATTTCAAATCAAGTGCAGTAATTGCTTCATCTTCTACAATTAATATTCTTTCATTCATTTTATTACCCCATTATAATGTTAAAATTTTATTGTTCATTTTATTTAAATCTTAATACTTCATTTTATTTATTTAAATTTTATCCTTCGATTGTATGTTCCATATCGAGTGGGAAAGTTAGCCTATATCCGGTTCCGTTTTCATGCTGGTACAATTCAATGTGTCCATCAAGTTGTTTTGTGAGATTTTTGATAATTTCACAACCAAGGTTTTTAGAAATTTTAGACGGATCTTCAATACCAATTCCATTATCTTTAAGAATTAGTTCACCAGTTTCATTATTGATTTTACTAATTTTCTTATAGATAACTTTATTTGAAACACTTTTATCCGGGAATGCGTGTTTTATCGCATTCATAGTTAGTTCATCGATAACCAGTAAAAGAGGAGTTATGACCTCAATTGTTAAGTTAATGTCATCATCAACATCTGACTTAAATTCAATTCCATCTCTTAAACCAATTAAACTACTCATTTGACTATCCTGATCAACAATATAATCTTTCAGATTAATATTTTTGAAATCTGTAGTGTTATATGTTTTTTCATGAAGAATAGCTAATGAAGATAGTCTTGATTGCATATGGTCAATAATTACATGTGGTTTATCTTTATAGGCTCTTTTTTCTAAGTTTAAGAAACTGTTCAGAACTTGCAGGTTGTTTTTCACTCTATGGTGGACTTCTTTAATTAATACTTTTTGATGTTCGTTAGCTTCAACGAGTTCATTTTGTTTTTCTTTTTCTTCAGTAACATCAGTTAAAAATCCAATACTGTGAGTGCTTTCTCCAAATTCAAACCTTTCAAGATATAATTCACACATTTTTTGGTTGTTTTCATCACCATGCACATTGTATGTGAATGAAACTTGGAGTTCATCAATTTTTCCTTCCATAAGTTCTATCAGTTGAGACTTCACGTTTTCTTCAACAATATAATCAACAATCTCACGTTTGTGCCTATACTCTTCAGGAGGTATTTCAATCAGATGGTAGAAACCTTCAGAGAATTCATAATGTTTCACATTCAATGGATCAATTAATAATGCTAATTTTTTGCTGCTTTTAAATCCTTTAAGTAAAAAATCAACAGGTCTTTTCATTTTTCTGTCAGTATCTGTACTGACATCTTTCATTAGACCATATCTGTTTAATAGTTGTCCCTCTTTATCGAATGTGGAATAAAGATTTACTTCAACATATTTTAAAATATCATCGTGCGTTCTAATTCGGATAATCGATTCGTATGTTGTTTTTCCAGCATCTAACTCCCTAAGCATTTTTTCGAGTACTGGTTTATCTTCAGGGATAATCAAATCAAAGACAATATTATAATATTCGTCATTTTCTTCTCTTGTACGATTTATGATATTATAAATACCTTGAGTCCAGGTGTATCGGTCTTTAATTTTATAGTAACTTCCGGTTTGTGAGAAATACTCAATCAGATTAGCTTTTTCATCATTAGTATCATCAGGTGTATATAATTGAGTTTCCTGATTGTCTCTGTGATCTGAAATTAAAATAAGTTTGCCCATGTCATAAATGATTTTAACATTTGAAAATCTTGCTAGTTTTTCATTAAAATGATAATAAAACATCATTTTTTTAGTTTCATGGGTTTGATAAACTTCTCTTAAAGGTTCTGACAAAACTTTAAAATAACCTGGGGATGTTTTACTAAGTAAACGTCCTATAACGTCTTTTTGTGTAATATCTCCTCTTGTTAAAGCACCTAATCCTAATCTACCGATAATGAAGTCTTTACCCTCATCATATGCAAGAAACATATCTAAATCATTTGAAATTGCATTTAATGTTTTTTCGAAAGGCATAGGAGGTATCTCAAATTCTTGTGGAACAGATCTAAATAAATCGCTTTCAGTAATATCATAGATATGGACCTCTTCTATACTTTCTAATTGTCTGTATGTTTTTTCTATTCTCATTTGCTCACCTCCGTGTCATTAAGGTGATATTCAAGCGTGTGGTCGAAGTTTACAGGGAAAATGATTTTAAATCCTGTTCCAACTTCGCAGTCTAAAATTTCTAGTTTTCCATTGATTTGTCTTGTTAAATTGTTTATTATTTCCCATCCTAAGTTATGATTAATTAAGGATTCAGGGCTTTCAAGTCCAACTCCATTATCTCTAAGTATAAATTCACATACATGTTTGTCATCATCAATATAGTCGATTTTTTTAAATATTGTCTTATCAGGCATATCTGGATCAGGGAATGCGTGTTTTATTGCGTTCATTGTAAGTTCATCAACAATTAATAGTAATGGTGTAATTACATCCATGGATAAATGAATATCCGGGTTAACTTCAGATACAAAATTGATGTCTTTTGTTCCGAATAATGAATGTAATGTAGAATCTTGGTCTTTCATATAATCTTCAAGATTAATGTTGATAAAATCATCGGTGTTGTATGTTTTTTCGTGAAGTAGAGCAAGTGATGTTAAACGTGCTTGCATATTGTCTAAAATGTTTTCAGAGTTATTTTTATATGCTCTTCTCTCAAGATTTAAGAAACTACTCAATACCTGCAGGTTGTTTTTTACTCTGTGGTGAACTTCTTTAATCAAAATGTTTTTTGTTGCATTTGATTCTATCAGTTCTTTTTGTTTTTTGCGTGCATATGTAATGTCTGTTAAAAATCCAATACTGTGATTTTTATTTCCATAATCAAACCTTTCAATAAATAATTCGCATATTTTTAAATCACTATCGTCTCCATGCACTTTATAAGTTAGCACACAGTTCAATTCTTCAATTTCACCTTTAACTAATTTATAAAAATCCTCCTTAATATTCTCTTCAACAATATTTTCAATTATGTCGAGTCCGTGGACATATTTCTCTTTTTCAACTTCGATAATTTTATAAAATCCTTCACTGAATTCATATCTTTTACTTAATGGTTCAACAAGAAGTGACAGCTTTGAATTGTGATTAAATCCGTTTAACATAAAGTCTACTGGTCTTGTCATGTGTTTGTGCGAATCAATACTTACATCTTTAAACAAACCGTAATTACTAATTTCCTCGCCATTTTCATCAAATTTAGAATAAAGATATGTATCTAGATATTTAATAGATCCTCCGGGAATTTGGATACGAATTATGTTTTCGTAGGTGTCTGTTTCGGGGCTCATTGTTTGAATCAGTTCTTCTACTAACGGACGGTCTTCAGGTATTACTAAATCAAAAATGATATTATGGTATGCATCTCCAGCTTCCTTTGGACGATTTAGAATATTATAAATGCCGGGAGTCCATGCATATTCATTCCTTGTTTTGTAATAACTTCCGGTTTGTGAAAAATATTCAATTAGATTAGCTTTATGTTCCTCTTCTTCTTCTTTTTGTTCTTCTTCGGTTTTAACTTCATTAAATGTATTTCTTAAATCAGAAATTACATAAATTTCGCCTTCATCAGAAATAATATTTATATTTGCGAGGGTTCTAATTCTGTCACTAATATAATAAAATATTCTCATAGATTTCATTTTTCCAGTTTCTAAAACCTCTTTAAATGTGTCTTTTAAAAGGTCATAGTAAAATGGAGAGATTTGGCTTAATTTTCGGCCTTCAACTTCTTCTAAAGTGGTGTTATTTCTTTCCAGTAAATTCCAACCAATTCTTTCAATTAGAAAATCTTCACCGTTGTCAATTGGTTGGAATACATTTATATCGGAGGGCACGTGTTTCATAACATTACTTAAACGAACATTTTTGGGTTTTTTCACTTGAGGAGCCTTTTGATATGTATCGTCTCGGTTAAGATTATAAACCCGAACCTCTTCGATTTTTTCTAGTTCCTTGTACTGTCTTTCAACATGCATGCGAATTACCTTAAATTTTTTAAATAGTATATAAGATTTATATTTAATATAATATTTATATTATTATGAAAATTTTTGAAGATTATTTTTCCAAAAGCTTTTTAATCAGTAAAAATATAATATTAATGGTTGAAATTTTACATATTTTCAAAATTAATATTAAGGATGTTATTAAATGACTTGTAGTATTTTAGTTGGTGGAGCATGGGGAGATGAAGGTAAAGGAAAATGTATTACTTACCTTTGTGATGCAGATAAACCACAAATAATTGCTCGTGCAGGTGTAGGACCAAATGCGGGCCACTCTGTTGAATTCAATGGAGAAAAATACGGTTTAAGATTAACCCCATCAGGTTTTGTACATACTGATGCTAAACTCATGATTGGTGCGGGAGTTTTAGTAAATCCTGATGTACTATTTTCAGAATTTGAAAACTTAAAAAAATATAATGTTAAAGAAAGAATGTGTGTTGATCCTAGATGTGCTATAATTACCGAAGATCACATGTCTAGAGATAAAAAATCTGAACACTTGTCTAAAAAAATAGGCAGTACTGGTTCAGGATGCGGTCCTGCAAATTCAGACCGTGTATTAAGAACAATTGGTTTGGCAAAGGATGTGCCTGAACTTGAAGAATACATTACTGATGTGTCACTTGAAGTAAATGAATCTATTGATAACGGTGATGACGTATTCATTGAAGGTTCTCAAGGTTTTGCTCTTTCTCTTTATTACGGTTCATATCCGTATGTAACCAGTAAAGATACTACTGCATCAACATTTGCTGCAGATGTTGGTGTTGGACCAACTAAGGTTGATGAAGTTATTAACGTATTTAAAGCTTATATTTCACGTGTTGGTGAAGGTCCTTTCCCAACTGAAATGACTCAGGAAGAAGCTGAAAGCAAAGGGCTTGAAGAATATGGTGTTGTAACCGGAAGACGTAGAAGAATCGGTTACTTTGACATGGAACTGGCAAAAGAATCATGCAGAATCAATGGTGCAACACAAATTGCTTTAACTTGTGTTGACAGATTGTTTGATTGTGCTCGTGTACAAAACTATGATGAGTTGTCAGCTGAAACCAAAGCTTTCATTGAAGATATTCAAACTGAAACAGGTGTTCCTGTAACTATTATTTCTACAGGGCCTGATTTAAAAGACACAATTGATTTAAGAAAAGAATTATTATAATTCTTTTTCGCTCTATTTTTTTTTTAATTAACTCTTTCATTGATTTATCCCTAATTTTTATTATAGTATATTTTCAAATAATATATCATGTATAATGATATGATAATCGTTCGAGGAGCTAAAGTTCATAATCTAAAAAATATTGACATTGATATTCCCCTTGGAAAAATTGTAGCTATTAGTGGAGTTTCAGGAAGCGGAAAATCTTCTCTGGCTCTAGGAGTATTGTATTCAGAAGGGTCTCGCAGATATCTTGATGCTCTGTCTACCTATACTCGCCGAAGAATAACTCAATCCCAAAAAGCTCAGGTTGATTTAATTCAGTATGTTCCGGCAGCACTGGCTCTTCACCAAAGGCCGAATATTCCAAATATCAGATCTACTTTTGGAACTTCAACAGAACTTTTAAACTCTTTGAGATTATTATATTCAAGATGTGGAAACTACTTTTGCCCAAATGGACATATGCAGGAGCCAACACTAAATGTGGCTCGTGAAATTCCATTGAAATGCCATGAATGTGGTGAAGAGTTCTATGGTCTTGGGGCTGAAGAATATGCATTCAATTCTGATGGTGCCTGTCCGACATGTGCAGGTACAGGATTTATGCGTGATGTCGATGATTCCAAACTTGTTTTAGATGATACAAAAACAATTGAAGAAGGTGCTGTCGATGCATGGAATCAGTTTGGTATTTCATGGATGTATCATGTGGCAGGAGAGCTGGGAGTCAGACTGGATGTTCCATTTAAAGATTTATCTGAAAAAGAAAAAGACATTGTTTATAATGGTCCTGCAGTTAAAAAATACATTAACATTCCCTCTAAAAACGGTAAGTTATTTGAGTTGAATGCAGAGTATAGAAATGCTCACAGGGCCATTGAAGAAGCCTTAAAAAATGCAAAAACCGAAAAAGGACTAACAAAAATTAATAAATTTTTAAAAACGAAGGTCTGCAGTGATTGTGAAGGAACTCGAATTAATTCAAAAGCTCGTGAAACTCTTTTAGGTGGAATTAATCTTGCTGAAGCCTGCAAAATGAACTTAAAGGAATTGGTTTTATGGATTCCTGAAGTCATTAACGCTTTGCCGGAAGGTGTTAGACAAATGGCAGAAGATATTGCAGATGAGTTTATGGATGATGCAAATATTCTGCTTGATTTGGGTTTAAGCTACATTTCACTTGACAGGCCTTCAAACACATTATCCACTGGTGAGCTTCAAAGAGTGCAGATTGCTAAAACATTGAAAAATCACACAACAGGAGTATTATATGTTTTGGATGAGCCTTCAATCGGTCTTCATCCGAATAATGTTGACGGCTTGATTAATGTTATCCGGAGGCTGGTGGATGATGGAAATTCTATTATTTTGGTTGATCATGATGTTAAAATGTTAAATATTGCTGATTATATGATTGAATTGGGTCCAACTGCAGGTGCTGATGGTGGAAATATTATTGCAAAGGGATCCTTGGATGAAATCATTAATAATAACTCCTCACAAATTGCCCCATTTCTCTCAAATTCAGAAAAAATCATCATAAGGGATAAATCTGGTGAAATCTTTGAGAATGGTGAAATATCAATTAAAACTTCAAGGATTCATAATGTGAAAGAAATGAACGTTGAAATACCGAAAGGAAAGTTAACAGTAGTTACTGGGGTTTCAGGAAGTGGAAAAACAACTTTACTTTTAGAAGCACTCTATCCTGCAGTTAAAGCTCACATTAACGGTGAAGATTTGCCTGCATTCATTAAGGATTTGGATTGCGATGGCATTAAAAAAATAGATTTGATTGATAGTGTTCCAATTGGTAAAAATGTAAGAAGTACTGTGGCGACATATTCTAAAGTCCTTGATGATTTAAGGCATGAATTTGCCAAATTGACTGATGAGTATAAAATGGCTGATTTTTCATACAATACTGGAAAACTGAGATGTGGGACATGTAACGGAACAGGCAATGTTTCAATGGATGTGCAGTTCTTGCCCGATGTTGAAATGGCCTGTCCTGATTGTAATGGGCTTAGATATGATAAAAAAGTAGAAGAAATTAAATTCAATGGACTTTCCATTGCAGATATAATGAGCTTGACAGTTGATGAAGCTATTGAAGAGTTATTTGAGCTTTCTAAAGTTACTTCTAAATTGCAGAAGTTATCGGATTTGGGTTTAGGTTATCTGACTTTAGGTGAAGCAACCCCTAGTCTGTCTGGTGGTGAAGCTCAAAGGCTGAAATTGGCTTCAGAGATTGGAAAGTCCCAGAAAAATTCAGTATTTGTCTTCGATGAGCCGACAATTGGTCTTCATCCATTGGACGTTAAAGTATTAATTGATGTATTCGACCATTTAATTGACAAAGGAGCTACTATAATTGTTATTGAACATGATTTGGATTTAATTGCCAATGCTGATTATATTATTGACATTGGCATTGATGATGATTACTGGGGCGGTGAAATATTGGCCTGCGGAACTTTAGAGGATGTTATCAGCTCTAAAAAGAGTTTGACAGGTAAATATTTAAGTGAAAAAGTATTGTTTTAACAGTTTGTAATTAAATTTCATGATTTTATTATTTTTTTTTTTTGATTTTTTGGTCTGCCTTATTTTCAAAAAAATTTATATAACATAAGTTATATAACAATAGTTATTACAATTTACTCAATTGTAATAATCAATAATGGGGGGATAGTGTATGTGTGAAATTTTTTGTTTTAATTCTAATACGCCAAAACAAGTAAATGAATGTCTTGAATGTTTTTATAATCACTCTGAAGATCATCCGCATGGATGGGGATTAGCTAATATGCAATCAAATGAATTTGTTATAGATAAAGAGCCTATGAAAGCATCATGTAGTGAACACTTAAAAAATATATTATCTAATCCTGTTATTGGAAAAAATGTATTCGCTCATATTCGGTTAGCCACTATGGGTGAGATTATATCTCCCAATTGTCACCCATTTACAGAAGCTGATGATAACAATAGGTCTTGGATGTTAATCCATAACGGAACCATCTTTGATTATCCTAAACTAAATGACTATATTAAAAAGGAAAAAGGCAATACAGATTCTGAGCGAATACTCCTATATATTATCGATAAAGTCAATGAATTTGAAAGAGATAAAGGCAGATTATCAACAATTAAAGAACGTTTTAATTTATTAACTGATATTGTAGCTGATTTGTCTAAAAATAATAAACTTAATTTGATGTTTTATGATGGTGATTTAACTTACATTCACTCTAACATGAGGGATTCATTATATTATCTCAAAGATGATGAAAGCTTTCTGGTTGCTTCAACTCCATTAACTGATGATGAAAATTGGAAACCTGTGGAGTTGAATAAATTATTCGGATTAATTGATGGTAATATCATTTTTGAAAGTGAAGAGCATGAAAATGAATTTATATTAACAGAAGAACATGAAAAAGCCATTGAAGGGTTTTTAAAATCAATAAATCGGGATGACATTAATGATTAATGAGGATTTGGTAAAGAATAAATTGTATGATGAGTTTATAAAACCAACTAATCAAAAAAAGAATTTTATTGGTATTGAAATTGAAATTCCTATTGTTAATCTTAATAAAGAAGCTGTTGATTTTAATGTTGTTCACAAAATAACTGATAAATTCAAAAATCAGTTTTCTGATTTTAAAGCTGACGGTATAGATTATGACGGGAATATATTTTCTTTAAAAAACCCTAAAACAGATGATATTGTCTGTTATGACTGTTCATACAATAATATTGAATTTGCAATGGGTCGTGAAAAAGATTTGTTTACTATTAATGATCGTTTTTGTGAGTATTATTCATTTATAAAAGAATCTTTCAATGAGTATAATCATACATTAACTGGAATGGGTATTAATCCTTATAGGAAATATAATAATCATATTCCAATTCCTTCTGAGAGGTATTTGATGCTTTATCATCATTTGCAATCATTTGAAAATTATGATGATTTAACATTTCCTTTTCATCAATACCCTGAATATGGAATGTTTTCATCTGCTTCTCAAGTGCAGTTGGATGTGTATAGGGAAGACTTAGTTAAAACAATTAATGTATTTTCTAAAATTGAACCAATTAAGGCATTATTATTTTCTAATTCAGTTTTATATGAAGAAAATCCTCATTTAACTTGTTTTAGAGATATACTGTGGGAATATTCGACTCATGGAGTAAATCCTCATAATATTGGAATGTATGATGTTGATTTCAATGACCTTGATGGGCTTCAGGCTTATCTTGAATCTCTGAATATGTATTGTGTAATGCGTAATGGGGTCTATATTAATTTTCCATCAATGAATGTTCTGGATTATTTCAATCGGGAAAGCGTTTCTGGTGAAGTTTTTTGTGGTGGAAAATACCAAAGTATAGATGTAAAACCTTCCTTAGATGATATTCAATATTTAAGGCCTTTTAAATTTATTAATTTGACATTCAGAGGAACTGTTGAATTTAGAAGTGTATGTACCCAACCTATTAGGGATTCAATGTCTGTTGCAGCATTTCATTTGGGTTTAAATGATAAGCTGGATGATTTGGATGAGTTAATTTCAAATGATGATGTGATATACAATAAGGGGTATACGGCTAATGAACTTAGAAAATTGTTCATTCGGGATGAACTTCCTATCTTTGTAAATAAAAGAGAATTGTGTAGGTTATGCAAGGATATTGTTGATTTGGCAAGTCTTGGACTTAAAGAAAGAGGATTTGGTGAAGAAATATTTTTAAATCCATTATTCGAACGTATAAAAAATCATACAAATCCGGGAAAAGATTTAATTAATTCATTGAATAGAAATGTAAATATAGAAAAGATTATTGAAGAGTATAGCAAACCGTGTGAGATTTAATTTGGAGGTTCAAATGAAATTATTAAGCTTATCCAAATTATCTTTGGATGAAATTTTGTCAGGTTCATTTGGAATTGAATGGGAGAGCTTGAGAGCCAAAGGTGATGGTGAATTATCATTATCCCCTCATCCTGAAGTATTTGGGGATAAATTGACTAATCCTTTAGTTACTACTGATTTTTCAGAAAGTCAGATTGAAATTATCACTCCTACATTTAATACAATTGATAAGGCATTTGATACATTTTCTCTGATTGCTGATTTGGTGAATGCATCCCTTCCGCATGATGAATATCTCTGGTTTCAATCCATTCCATGTATTTTGCCGTATTGGGATCAGATTCCTATAGCTCAATATTCCGATGAAGGAGCATCTTCTCAAAAGTATCGTGAGGATTTGGCTAAAAAATATGGTGTTAAAAAGCAGATGATTTCTGGAGTTCATTTTAATTTTTCATTTTCAGATGATTTCTTAAAAGATTTATACGCTATGGAAGGTAGTGATTTGAGTTTTAAAGAGTTCAAAAACAATGTTTATTTAAAAATAACTAGGAATTACCTAAGATATTGTTGGTTAATTATTTATTTGACCGGCTGTTCAATCGGGTCTCATAAAACATTTTCCAATGAGTGTATTCATTTAATGGATGCTCGTGATGATTTCGGCAGCTATTATTCTACAAAAGGACCCTCATTTAGAAATGCATCTTGCGGATATAAGAATCTAAAAGACCTGTACCCTTCTTATAATTCTGTTGAAGAGTTTTCAAGGGATGTTAATTCTTTCATTGAAAATGGCGATTTGTCTGAGGCAAAGGAGTTATATACTCAAATCAGATTAAAACCAAAAAATCCTCAAGATTTATTGAATTCACTAAATACTGATGGAATTGAATATATTGAGATAAGAACATTGGATATTAACCCGTTTTATCAGTGTGGTCTTGTAAAGCATGACATGAAATTTTTGCATTTATTTTTAATATACATGTTGATTAAAGAGGAATCAGATTATGACGATTGGCAGAAGGAAGCTAAAATCAATGAGGAAAATACTGCTGAGAAAGCATATGTTGATTCGATGAGACTATTGAGAGATGGCAGGGAAGTTACTCTTAAAAGCTGGGCTTCCGAGATTATCAATGAAATGTTTGGAATGTGTGAAGTTGTGGGATTTGATGAATTTGATACATTGACTTTGATGCTTGGTCGTGTTTCAAATCCTGATTTGACCTATGGAAAAAGACTTTTAAAAATCATTGAGGAAGAGGGTTATATTAATGCCCACAGGGATTTATCTAAAAATAACAAGAAAACAAGCATTAATAACCTGAAAAAAATAGATTCCAAAGAATATGAAAGAGTTAAAAAGTATGCAGACATTGCTTTGGTTAAAAATTAAATTAAATTTTTTTAATATAATATATAACAATTGTTAATGGGGTGTTTTGATGGATTTTCTAAGACAAACTGATGTAATACGATGGGAAGATGGTAAATATGAAACAATTAAAGAAAACAGTGTAGATGACGAATATACTTATTTATTCATTGATTATCTACCTCCGCGTAAGTTTTCAACATATCCAAAAGATTTGGAGGATTTTGCAATAGGATACTGTCTTGGTGAAGGATTAATAAAGGATTATTCGGATATTGAGTCAATAACTTTGGATGGGACAAATGTTTTGGTCTCTACAAATCTGAATCATGATCCGGAAGAAGATTTGGAACAGGAGGGCATTGTTCAGGAGAGAAAGGGAAACTGTGAACATGCATGTGTTTGCAGACTGCTTGAATATCAGGGAGTTAATTCTGATAATGCTGGTGGAATACGCTCTGAGTTAAAAACAATAGAACCAAATACTTCTGATTTAAAAATTAATGCAACCCAAATAATTAAAGATATCAAACATCTAACTGATGAGGCTAAAATCTGGCAGAAAACTGCAGGGGTTCATGTAGCACAACTAAAATTTGAAGATAAAATCATCATCAGGGAGGATGTAAGCCGCCATGTTGCGGTTGATAAGGTTATTGGTGCAGCTTCAAGGGAAGGCTATGATTTTAGTAAATGTTATATTTCATATAGTGGAAGAATGCCTGCAGATATGTTAATAAAAGTTATAAGGGTTGGAATTCCAATAATTATTTCAAATGCAGCTCCTGCATCATCAGGTATTGATGTGGCTCGTGCAGGTAATATTACTATGGTTGGTTTTGTAAGAGGTAACAGATTTACTATTTTTACTGCACCGGAACGTGTAAATTTGGAAAAATAGTTTTTTTTTAAAAAATAAAGTTTAATAGATGTTTTCACATCTATTTAAATTTCTTCTAGGCTAAATGAAGCTAAATCAAGCAAATCAAATGTTAATATTTTTGGAGCAACGGTAACTTTTCCGACTCCAGTTATTATTTTATATGCTTCAAATGCTTCTAAACATCCAATTAAATTTGGAGTTGGTCCGATAACTGGTGGAACACCGGAAGTTACATTTTTTAATGCTTCAATTGTTTCATCATCTAATTCTTTACCTAATGATGGTAAATTGAACATTTCTTCATAGGTTTTGTCACTGTTGGGTAAAAATACAGTAATTTGACCCATTGTTCCATGAATGGCACCATGGATATATGGAATTTTTTTCTCACGGGCTTTTCTGGAAACAATTACTCTTGTTAGGACATTATCTAAAGCGTCAATAACAATATCGGAGTCTCCAATGACTTTATCGATGTTTGTCTGATCGATGTGTTCGTTAAAGATGGTTGTTTTAACATAAGGGTTGATTAATCTCACTTTTTCTGCAGCAACTGAGCTTTTTTCAAGCCCTAAATCTGCTATTGATGCTAAAGTCTGTCTATTTAAATTAGATAAATCAAATGCGTCTTTATCGACTAAAACCAGCTCGCCAATTCCCATTCTTGCAAGCATTTCAATGGTTTCTCCACCGATTCCTCCACAACCAATAACTGTGATTTTAGCATCTTTGAATCTTTGTTGTTCGCTTCTTGTTACAATACTCATTTGACGGGAAGCAATTTCCCAATATCCATCACCTATGTATCTTGTTGGCATTTTTTCACCTAAATATTTCTTCTTAATTTTGGTAAGATTTCCATAAATGTATCTAGTGCAAGTTCACGACTTTCTAAATCATGACCTTTTATTAATCCATTTTTGTAAATGGTTATTTTGTCCAATTCTATTTTTTCTTCATCATCAGAAATTATACTTTGGATTTGTTTTCTTGTATTTTTGAGGTTTATTGTGTATGGAAGTTGATATTGAAATGACTTGTCTTTGTAGTCAATGCTAATGCTTTCATCATCATCAATTTGCGATAAATTTAGTGCAACTTTCTTATAACCTTGCCTTTTTAATTCATCATTGATTTGATTATATTTGTTCTCAGAAAAAATCTGATTTATATTATCCACTTCAACTATACTGGTTTCTCCAAAATCTCTAACTTTAGCTATTTCACACTTTGTGTTTGCTAAAATATAATCTTCACATGCACTGATTCTTTCAATTTTTTCATGAGTAGTCTGAGTATTTGTCGGAATCCTTGTAGCAAGGCATGTAGTGGACCTTGAATATGGAATGTTGTTTCTATTCAGATACTCATGAATTTCCTTTGAAGTTAATTTGGCTTCAATCAGAGGAGTTTTAAAATTATTTTTATATGTTATGAGTATCCCTGGCCGGTCATTAACTAAATCACTAATATTATTGCCGTCACAGATAAAATCAAATCCTTTTTCAAGTGCCAATTGCTTAATTTGAGCATACATTAAGTTTCTACAGGTATAACATCTACTCGGTAAATTAGATAAAAACTCTTTGTCATTGTAAAAATCAATATCAATAATCTCATGAGATATTGCAAAAGACTGTGACATGTTTTTTGTATGTTCAATGAACCCATTTGGAAATAAATGATTATCAATTGTAATTGCTAATGTGTCTGATGCAACTTTTGAAGATAAGTAAGCCATCAATGTTGAATCTGCACCTCCAGAAAAACCAATAGCTACTTTCTTATCTTTTAAAATGTCTTTTACAATATTAATTTTATCTTCAATAATCATTATATCCCATTAATAGGTTGTTATTCTTTAAAATGAGTTTAAACTCATGTTCTATTTATGTTTTTTATAATATTTAGTTTTGGAGATTTAAAAACAAAATATTTTATAAAACCTCTTCATGGAAAAAGCAAATCCCTTCGAAAATATAACTATATAACAATAGTTATTTTTTTCCATAAATACAGATAGTGTACTATATTATATAAATGTTTTTATATTTTTCATGGTATAAAATTTGATTATAATCATATTTGAAATATCCATATTAAACATAATCTTATTTTCTAATTGATTTTTTAAATTTTTCATAGAAAGATTTATATTATACTCTAAATAATATAACAATTGTTAATTTTTGGTGGTGTTAAATATTTATGATGTAATAGTTGTTGGAACCGGTGCTGGCGGATCAACTGTAGCAAAGGATCTGTCTTTAGCTGGGAGGAAAGTTCTGATTCTGGAGAAAGGATGCAGGCAAAAACTTGGCAGTTATGTAAGTCACATGAAAACTAAAAAGATTTACTTAAATAATAATCTGACTGAAGAAGACATGAAAAACTATGAATTTTTAACATTGCCTTTGGAATTAACTAATATTGAAGAAATTGGAGGAACAACCACATCATCAATAGGCAATGCATGTTTTTCATGTAGCGGATGTTATTCAAACTCCATAATGCAGCAGTTTGAAGATAAAAAATTGGATATATTTGAAGAGCTTCTTGAAGCTAGTGGTGAGTTGAATGTAAGATATTTTCCAAAAAAGATATGGGGACACTCAACAGAGTTGATTGCACAGGCAGGAGGGGAATTGGGTTACATTGTCGAACCGATGCCTAAATTCATCAATTTTGAAAAATGCAGATTATGTGGGAAGTGCGTTAATGGATGTCTTTTTGATGCAAAATGGGACGGCACTTATTTTATTGATGAAGCTTTGGAATATGGTGCTGAATTAATTGAAGACATGAATGTTTTTGAAATTTTACATGAAAACAGTCAGGTTATAGGTGTTGCAGCATTAAACTCAAATAATGAAAAGCAAATTTTCAGGGCAAAAAAAGTTATTCTTAGCGCAGGGGCACTTAATACTCCAATTATACTTAAAAATTCAGGAATTGAAAATGTGGGAAATCAGATATTTTTTGATATATTCACAACAATCGGAGGATATCTTAAGGATGCAAATTTAAAAAATGAGCTGATGATGGGTGTTAAAGCAGAATTCGGACCATATTTTTTATCTCCACATTATTCGATGCAATTGCTACCATTAATGAATAAAAAAGGAATTGATGCTAATGAAGAAGATGTCATCGGATTAATGCTTAAATTTGCTGATACATGCATTGGAACAATTGATAATAATGGAAATATTGAAAAAACACTAACTAAAGTCGATGTTGATTTAATTAAAGAGGGTTATAAAAAAGCAATAGATATCTTATTGAAACTTGGGGTTCCTGGTGAATCTATTGTTGCAACTTCTCTTAAAGGAGCACATCCCGGCGGAACTGCTGCCGTAGGTGAAGTTGTTGACAATAATTTCGAAAGCAAAATAGGAGGATTATATGTTTGTGATGCAAGTGTGATTCCTGAAGCTCCCGGAAGACCTCCAATATTGACTATAGTTGCAATAGCCAAAAAAGTAGCAAAAATTGTTAATCAAATAATTTAAAGTGATATTATGAGTTTTAATTTAAAATTTAAGGATATTGATGAAATTAGAGAATTAAAAAATGAAAATTATACAATAAATGATTTGTTAAATGATCTGAACCTGTCTTCTCAAACGGTTGTTGCAAAGCAAAACGGCGAGTTAACAGTTGAAGAAAGCGTAATAAATGATGGTGACGAAATAAAATTGGTTCAGATTATTTATGGGGGATAATTTAGAAAAATTTATATATCTCTGAATATGATACTTTATTAAGGGGTTCAATATAACAATTGTTAATTTTAATGTATATATATTTATACTACATTCATAATATTAATAATTGTAGTTAATTTAAATTAATTAATGGTGAAAATAAATGAATAAAAAGATAACTTTTGTTTTAGTGTTAGCACTTGCTGCGTTTTTAGTAATGGGAGCGGCTAGTGCTGGGCTCTTCGACTTTTTAGGGGGAGGAGACAACACTGTAAAAATAGGTTATTTGCCTTCAGACCACGACGCTGCATTATTTGTGGCTGATGCTCAAGGTAAATATGCTGAAAAAAACATTACTACTAAACTTGTCCAATTTAACAATGGTGGAGACTTAATGACTGCTATGGCTAGTGGTGAAGTCGATGTTGGTTATGTTGGAATTGCTCCTGTTTTATCTTCTGTTGCAAAAGGAGTTCCAGTTAAAGTTATTTCATCCGCTCAAACTGAAGGTAGTGGAATTGTTGTAACTCAAGATTCTGGAATTAACTCTGCTGCTGATTTAAAAGGTAAATCTATTGCAACTCCTGGTGAAGCATCCATTCAACATGTATTGCTTTCATACTATTTAAAACAAAATGGAATGTCTATTAAGGATTTAAATGTTTCAGCTATGAAAGTTCCTTCAATGAATGATGCTTTAAAAACAAAACAAATTGACGGTATTATTACTTTCCAACCTTATGTAAGTATCGCTGCAAATGACAGTGGAAATAAGGTTTTAGCAGACAGTAAAATTATTTTACCAAACCACCCATGTTGTGTTGTTGTTGCATCAGATGACTTTATCAAAAACCATGAAAATACTGCAAAAGATATTGTAGCTATTCATGCAAATGCTACCAACTTCATTAATGAAAACGTTAAAAATGGTAGTGCAAATAAAGTTGTTGAACTGTTACCTAAAGACATTGTGTCCAATTCTGATATAGAAGCTCTTTCATTGAAAAGTTTCCCATTTATTTCAGGTATTGACAATACTTTCAAAGCTGATGTAGACGCATTCCAAAAACTTGAAGTGGATATTGGTATTTTAAACAGTACTATACCTCATGATAAATTGTACTGGGAAGCATAGTTTCATTTACTATGCTTTTTTTTAATTTTTTTCATATTCAGATTTCAAACCTGCCATTGCTTTTTTAGTCTTTTCATCTGAAACTTTGTTTATGATTCTTTCGTTTTCAATGACTTTGTCCATATAGACTTTTCTTTTTTCTTCATCGACTATTTTATATCTTGAAAAGTTAACAAGGCATTCTATAAGTGCAGGAAGGCCTCTGTTAAATGCCTGGATGTTTTCATCATTAACAACAACATCTCTGATTTTCCCTGTTATGAAGTAAATGTTATTGTCACGTTTAATCGGAAAATTTTCAGGAGTTTTAATCTCAACATCTTCAACATCCACAATAATGTAAACTGGAGTGTTTTTAATGAGGGCTATGTCACTGTCGCTGGTATAATATTCATCGCCTAAACAATTTAGTGTGGCATATGTGAAAACAAGAGGATCTTGTGTAATGTTAACTACATATTCATTAGTATCCAGTATGTTCTGCAGTGTTTTTGATCCTTCGAATATGTTGCAGAATACTTTGCCGTCTCCAAGATATTTGAATGCAAAAGCACCTGCATTTTTTATTCCGTCTTTACTTAATGTGGTTGTGATGCATTCATACTGCAGGTCCTTTTCGATACCGAATTTTTTTAAATCATATTTCATTTTATCATCTCTGTGGAAAAGGGTTCTGCAATTTTGTTTAAATTTTCAAATACATTAATCAATGATGAAATTTCCTCTTCAAGCTCATCATTTTCAATTTCCTGAAGAATTTTAATATATAGAGGAAATGTCTGTTTTCCATTTGAGAAAAACATATAATATTCATTCAGATTTACTTCTTTTCGGTTTAAATCTTCAACAATATCTTTGTATAATTTGTCCAAATCACTATAACTCTCTTTAAACATTGTTTTAATTTCATTAATGTCGTTTTTACTTTTCAATTTTTCAAAAGCAGTATTTAATCTTATTATAGAAAGAGTATATAGTTCTAAATCAATTTCACCATACATAATATCAAATTTTAAAATAAAAAGAAAAAAAGAGTAATTTCTCCTAAGAGAAATTATAATTTAATTTTAATATCGAGTGCACTTGAACCTTCTTCGTATACGAAGATTGGGTTGATGTCTAACTCGGATATTTCTGGGAAGTCTAAAGTTAATCTGGCTACTCTTTTGATAGCTTCTTTAACTTCTTCAACATCACAAGGTGCTTCTCCTCTGTATCCTGCAAGTAGTTTGGATACTTTAGTTGAATCGATTTGTTCATCAATTTCTTGTGAACTCATTCCTTTTGCGAGGTTGAATGATACGTCTTCAATGAGGTTTACATAGATTCCTCCCATACCGAATGCAATCATAGGACCGAATTGTTTGTCACGAATCATACCGACAATGACTTCTTCACCGGAATCCATCATTTTTTGCACTTCTACTCCGTCAGGAACAATATCTGGGTGAGCTGCTTTAGCATTTGCAATAATTTCATCAAATGTTGCTTTTGCTTCTTCAGCACTGCTTATTCCTACTTTTACACCTCCGATATCGGATTTGTGTAAAATTTTATCGGATGCAATCTTGAGCACAACAGGGAATTCCATTTCTTCTGCAAGGCTTGCTGCTTCATCAGCACTTGTGGATAATTTGATAGGTGCTGCTGAAATTCCATACGCTTCAGCTACTGCGTAAGCTTCACTACCGAGTAATGTGTCTCTTCCATCAGCTTTGACCTTTTCGAATATTGTTTTGACAGCGTCTTTGTCAACGTCGTCAACTTTTTCGACAACATCGTCATATACTCTGTTTTCTAATCTGGCATATCTTGTCATTGCTTCAAGTGCGGTTACTGCAGTTTCAGGGAATACGTAGGTTGGTACTCCATTTTCTCTTAAAGCATCGTTTGCAGCTTCAAAGGAGGGTCCTCCCATGTTGACAACAATGATCGGTTTGTCAAATTCTTTTCTTTCTTCTAAAATAGCATTTGCAATTCCATCAGGATCTGCTGATGCAGTAGGACAAACCATAACGATTAAACTGTCAACTTCATCTTGACTTAATACAATTTCCAGTGATTCTTTGTATCTGCTTACTGGTGCATCACCTAATACATCAATAGGGTTTTTAGCACTACCTTCTTCAGTAACACATTCTTTTAATCTTGCAGTTGTTTCTTCATCAAATTGAACGAGTTGTAATCCTGCTTTTTCCATTGCATCTACGGTAAGTACTCCTCCACCACCTGCATTGGTAATGATAGCTACATTGTCACCTTTTGGAAGTGGTGCTTTGGAGAATGCTAAACCTAAGTCAAATAACTCTGCCATGGTTTCTACACGCATAATTCCAGATTGCCTAAATGCGGTATCAAATGCTAAATCACTGCCTGCAAGTGCTCCTGTATGTGAGGATGCAGCTGCTGCTCCAGCGGAACTTGAACCAGATTTAAGTACAATAATCGGTTTTTTATGTGCAGTTTCTCTCATGGTTCTTACGAAGTCTTCATCATCGGAAATGGATTCTAAGTAACAAATGATTACGTTGGTTTCATCATCTTCAGCCAAGTACTGTAATAATTCGATTTCAGTTACTCCAGCTTTGTTTCCTAGACTAATAACTTTACTGAATCCAATTCCAGAAGTTACACTCCAATCGATAATAGCTACCATCATAGCTCCACTTTGGGAAATGAAAGCCATGTTTCCGGTTGGAGGCATCATTTGTGAAAATGAACCATTTAAAGGAGTGTGTGAATCAGTTATTCCTAAACTGTTTGGTCCAATAATGTTTATACCATATTCTTCACCAAGTGCTGTTAATTCTGCTTCTAATTTAGCACCTTCTTCTCCTACTTCTTTGAAACCTGCAGTGATAACTACCATGTTTTCTACACCTGCTTCTCCACATTCTTTAACTGTTGGGTTAACAAATGCAACAGGTATGGTAATTATTGCCAAGTCTACTTTTTCAGGAATGTCTTTTATGTTAGCATATGCTTTTTTGCCTAAAATCTCTCCACCTTTAGGGTTTACAGGATATATTTTGCCTTCAAATCCATCATTTATGAGATTATCTACAATGATATATCCAACTTTTCCAGGAGTATTGGAAGCACCAATAACTGCCACGGATTCAGGTTTAAACATTTTATTGAGATCTTTCATACTTTTTCTCCTATAATTTTTCTTATTTATCATCATTGCATTTATAATGATAAATAATTAAGAATTATTATAATATAATTTATGTTATATTCCTATTTAAATATATTGTTAAACATCGTGTAATTCTTAGTATATAATTTTATGGAGTCTTTATTCTTTTTTTGCATGATTTAGAAAAATGTTATTTTTATTTTTGAAAATTAATTTTTAGAATTATTATTTTTCATGTGTTTTCGCTTAAACTATTTATTATATGATGAATATAAATAGATATAAATAATAAATTTTTGATATTTTCTAAAATGTAAAATATCTAATTAAAGGGATATTATGAGCTTAATTATAGCATACATTGGTAAAAAAGGATGTGTGATGACTGGAGATAAGAGAAAGATAGGATATTTCGGTGATAAGGCTAGATTAGAGGAATTAGAATCAGATTTATATTCAGGTAAAATTAAAACAGATGATGAGTTTTCAAAACGTGCTGATGAATTGGGTATTTCTATTAAAATTACCGATGATGCAAACAAACTAAAAATTGTCGGTAACTGTGTTCGTGGAGAAGTAAGTACAAAAGGGACCATGGAAACAAAACGTAGAAGAATCTACGGAACTACAAATGGTTATCAAATTGTGGAATTATTGGGTTCTGAAACACTGTCACGTAATGCCGGTGAGAAAGGAATAATCATTTTTGGAAATAATTACGCAAAACATATGGCTCAGGACCTTATTCAGAAGAAATGGAAGGCCTCCCAAAGTCTGAAATATATGGGTGAAGTATTTGAAGATATTATGAGAGAAGTCTCTTCCAAAACTCCTACTGTGGGTTCCCATTTCGATACATTAATTCAGCAGCCTAAATACAATACTTCTGAAGCTCAAAAGCATCTTAACATTACTATTGACCATGATATTAAAGTATTGATTAAGTTTAGACAGGACTTGACTGAACAGCTGGTTCAGCAAAGCATAGCTATTGACATGGCCAATAAAATCATTGACAAAGGTGAAGTAGGTAAAGTCGTTTCAGTTGACGGAAACATGATTTATGTTCAGTTAAATGACAAGACACAGGCAATGGATGGAAATTGGAAACAATTGGCAGGTCCGGGTCAAAATGTTTTAATGTTCAGCGATAGTAATGATGTCAAAATAGGAGATAAAGTCGTTATTGAAGATGAAGACTTATGCCTTAAAAAAGATAAGTCATCTCTCAAATGTGATATAATATTATGTTCTTTGTGATGGGGATTTAAATGAAAATAACATTTTTTGGCAGTGGTGGTGGAAGGTTTTCCGCTATTTCACAACGAAGAATGACTGGAGGATTTAGGATTGATAATTTGGGTGGAAAAAATTATCATATTGATCCGGGTCCTGGTGCTCTTGTAAGGACATATCAGTTTGGATTTGATCCGCGTAACTTAAGCGGTGTTTTTGTATCCCATGCACATACTGACCATTATAATGATGCCGAGATTCTCATTGAATCCATGACCAAGGGTATGACACGAAGATACGGTACTATCTTCGGATGTGAAAGTGTTTTAAAGGGATTTGATAAATGGGGTCCTTGTATTTCCAGATATCATCAGTCCCAGTCCGATAAGGTCATTTTGAAACCTGATGAATTTAAGCATGTTGACAATATTAAAGTTAAGGGTACTAGAACCCAGCATGGTGATCCTACAGGTGCAGGTTTCCAAATTGACTATAATGGATTTAAAATTTCATATACTTCTGATACAGGTTATTTTGATGGTTTAGCTAAAGAACATGAAGGTGCTGATATTTTAATAGCCAGTGTATTGAGACCTGGAAACAGAACAATTAACGGACATATGTGCACCCGCAATTTCATTGATTTGATTAGTGAAGTTCAGCCAAAAGTTGCGGTCATGACTCATTTGGGTCTTAAAATGATATCCAGTAATCCTGTAACTGAGGCTAAAAAGGTTTCAAAGCAAACCGGAATTAAAACAATTGCTGCTTATGATGGTTTATCTTTTAATGTAAATTATAATAATCCTAAAAGGTTTAGACTAATATCTCTTAAGGATGTTGAATCATCAGCTCACAGCACATCTCATAACCTATTCAACAATGAAAGAAAGAATACTTATCAAATTGCCTTTAAGAATAACGAGTTTGATGAAGTATCCTTTATGAAAAAAAATTAATGTTGTTTTTCTAAATTGGTAGGATGGATGAATCCTGAGCGAATCATGTGGTCTGCAAGGACAATTGCAGTGCTTGATTCAGCCACTACTGTCACTCTTGGACAGATGCATGGATCATGCCTTCCTTTAATTTCTATTTTTTCGTTTTCCTGTTTTTCTAAATTGACAGAATTCTGACATTTTGAAATGGAGGGGGTTGGTTTTACAGCAATTCTTGAAACGATTGGCATTCCGTTGCTCATTCCACCAATAATTCCTCCGGAATTATTTGTTTTTGTGGTGACTTTGCCGTTATCAATTTGGTATTCGTCATTAATTTCTGATGCAGTATGGTTGGCAACATCAAATCCAAGTCCAATTTCAACTCCCTTAACCGCACCGATATTCATCAATATTCTTGCAAGGTCTCCATCAAGTCTCTCAAAAACAGGTTCTCCAAGACCTTGAGGCACTCCAACGGCAATTGTCTCAACAATTCCTCCAACTGAATCACCTTCCTGTTTTTTAGATAGAATTAATTCTTCCATTTTTTTGGCAGCTTTAGGGTCTGCACATCTAATTGGATTTTTTTCAATATTTTCTTTGATGGTTTCAAAATCCTGAGATTCGGCTTTAACATTTCCTATTTGGGTAACGTGGGATATAATTTCAATATTTTGAGTTTTTAAAAGTTTTTTAGCTATTGCTCCCCCAATTACATGTCCTATGGTAACTCTACCGCTTCCTCTTCCTCCTCCGTTATAGTCATAATTACCGTATTTCATCATCCATCCGTAATCTCCATGGGATGGGCGTGGAGTGTTTTTAAACATGGAATAATCTTTAGAATGCTGATTTTTATTAAAGATAACTCCTGTGATTGGTGTTCCATCAGTTTTACCTTCAAATATTCCGGATAATATTTGTATTTCATCGGATTCTTTTCTAGGTGTTGTAACACTACTTGTTCCAGGTTTTCTTTTATTCAGTTCTTTTTGAATGTCTTCTGCACTTAATTCAAGATTTGCAGGACATCCGTCAACAATAGCACCTACACCAACACCATGACTTGCACCGAAACTTGTTATTCTGAATTTTTCTCCGATTGAATTTGACATGTTAAGCCTCTTTAAGTAATTGGTGTAATGTTTGTTAATTAATGTTATTAAATGTTTGAATTTTTGCATTGACTGAAAACTTGTTTCAATTTAATTTAGATATCTTCAGTTACTAAATTTTTATATAATTTCAAATCAAAATTATTAACCAAGTGATAATTATGCAGTTCCCGACAACAAGAATGAGAAGATTAAGAAAAAATGCTAAAATTAGAGATATAGTTCGTGAAACCAAACTTGAAAAAGAGGATTTGATTTATCCGATTTATTTTAAAGAAGAACTTAATGACATGGAAAAGGAAGAAATTTCATCACTTCCGGGGGAATTTCGATTCTCCTTAAATGCAGGTGTTGAGTTTGCAAAACAGCTTGAAGAAAAAGGATTGAAATCAATCATTGTATTTGGAATACCTGCTGAGGATACTAAAGATGAGATTGCAACTCCGGATTACTCAGCAACAGGTATTGTTCAAAAAGCTGTAAGAAAACTTAAAAAGGAAACAAATCTTGTTGTAATTACAGACGTGTGTTTGTGCCAATATACTTCACACGGACATTGCGGAATGATAGTGGATAATGATGATACTGATGATGGAATTGAAATATTGAATGATGAATCACTCCCATACATTGCAAAAGTTGCCCTTTCTCATGCTGAAGCCGGTGCCGATATTGTTGCACCTTCAGACATGATGGACGGAAGAGTTGGTGCAATTCGACAATGTCTGGATGAAAACGGTTACACCAATGTAATGATAATGTCTTATTCAGCAAAATATGCCTCTGCATTTTATGAACCGTTCAGGGTTGCGGCCTGTTCATCCCCTCATGCAGGAGATAGAAAATCCTATCAGATGGATCCTGCCAATGCGGTTGAAGCAATCCGTGAATGTGAACTGGACGTTATTGAAGGATGTGATTTTTTAATGGTTAAACCTGCACTTCCTTACTTGGATGTTGTAAGAATGGTTCGTGATGAATTTATGTTGCCTTTGGTGGCGTATAATGTAAGCGGGGAATATGCAATGCTCATGGCTGCTATCGAAAAGGGATTTTTAACTGAACGCGCAATTTTAGAATCACTTCTTTCAATTAAAAGAGCTGGAGCAGACTTGATTATCACTAATTTCGCACCATATTTACTATTAAATGAGATGATATAATGAATCCGTCAGAAATAGCAAAACTGGCACAAATTGCATCAGCACTTGAAGTAAGCGGATATCCAAAGCCGGGAAATGTTCACAGAACTCGTGATTATGATGACATGGTTTTTGAAGATTTTATAATAAGTGGAATCGTCATTGGAGATACAATCCGTGAAGCATGTAGCGACGTTGATGTTGAAAATCCGAAACTTGGTAAATACATCCTGCAGGCAGTAGCTGAAACCGACAAATGGATTCAAAATAACACTAACTTGGGAATTGTCATGATGATAACTCCTATTGCAGTTGCAGCTGCCGTCAGTGATTCATTTGATGATATCAGGGAAAATGTTAAATTGGTCATGGCAAATACCTCTGTTGACGATGCATGCGATTTGTACGATGCAATCAACATTGCAGACGCCGGGGGAATGGGTGACCAGGATGAATATGATGTGGCCAGCGAAAATGCAAAACAGGAGCTGAGGGATAATAATCAGACAATGTATGATGTTTTGAAGATATCTGCACCATGGGACATGCTTGCCCGTGAGATGACCTCAGATATGCCTGCAGTTTTTGAATTGGGATATCCTACATATCATAAACTTATTCAGGAGAAATCTCAAAATGAATCCTGTATTTTAACATTTTTAACTATTTTATCTCATGTTCCGGATACTTTAATTTCAAGAAAATATGATAATGATGAAGCTTTGAAGGTTTCCCTGATGACAAGGGATCTGCTTAAAATGAAGGATTCTCCTGATTTTCATGAAAGACTTCAGGAATTCGATGATTATTTATTTAAAAATAAATATAATCCTGGAACAACAGCTGATTTAACTGCAGCTTCTATTTTTGTAAGTTATTTGAAATCAAACTTCGAATAACTCTTCTTTTTCTTTTTAGTGCCTTTGTGTTTTTGTGATTTTTCGCACTTGCCTTAATTTTATTACTTTTTCAGATGATATGTTCATACACGAATTATTAGGTGGTATGAACATGAACGAAAAGTTAGGGCAATTAATAGATATTGAATCCAGTGATTATAAAAACTTATTTGAGGACTATAATGAACTAATTGGTCAGTCCAAAATAGATGAAGCAATAAAACTTTTAGAAACAATTCCTAAAGGTCATAAAGATTATTCAAAAGCATTATATAGAAAATCCCTGGCAGTTTATTTCGATGATGAAGAAAAATCTTTTGAAATTTTTCAGCAGGCTTTAACAATGGAATTTGGTAATTCTAATTACAGTCCTGCATTTGGAAATCTGGATAATTCTGAAGATTTTTTTCTCTTTGCTTTGAACATGATTTATATTTTCAACGATTTTCAAAATGCCATTAAGTATCTGGATTTGTCTTTAAAAATTAAACCTGACCAAAGTGAGGCATTAAATTTTAAGGCAATATCCTTCGGATTTCTCCATAAGTATAAAAAGGCAATAAAGCTAATCAATAAGGCTATAAAAATTGATCCCGATAATTCTTCATATTGGAATAACAAGGGAGCATTTCTGCTTGAACAGAACTATCCCTCAAAGGCAATCAAAGCATTTGACAGAGCCATTGAATTGGAGCCTAATGTTGATTCGTGGTCTAATAAGGGAACAGTATATTATAGGGAAGGGGAATTTGTCAAGGCTTTAAATTGTTATGATGAGGCTCTTAAATTAGATCCTTTAAATATCAGTTCAGTTATCAACAAAGCCAGCATATACTCTGAACTGGGTCAGTTTAAATTGGCTGACGAATACTTTCAAATAGCATGTAAACTGGACAGTAATGATTTCACATATCTTGTTGAAATGGCAAAGCATCTGATTAATAAAGGTGAATTTAAAAAATCAATTCAATATTTGGACAAGTCTTTGGAAATTTATGAAGATTTCGCCTTATCATGGATGTATAAATCTATAGCGTTGAGTGAATTGGGAATGGATGATGAATCGGAAATATGCTTTAAAAAGGCTGTAAAACTTGACCCTGATTCATTATCTGTTTTTGATGAGGTTTTTGTAATTGATGATTAACATTAATTTTATTAATGTCTTTAAACATATTTTAATATATTATTAATCTTTAAATTATGGTGTTTAAATGAGTGAGGATATTGAAAAAACCATTAGTGAATTACATATTTATGAGAAGAAACTTTTAAAAGAACTGGAAGCTAATCCCAATGCAAATCCTGAGCAAATTGCAGAAAATACAGGCATGAACATTAAATCAGTTATGAGTGCTGCAGGTTCTCTTGCTTCAAAGGATATAATTGAAGTTGATAAAAAGGTTCAGGAAACATATTCCTTAACTGATGACGGCCGTGAATATGCAGAACACGGACTTCCGGAACGTAAAATATTGGAAGTTTTAGCTAAAAAAAATGAGATTCCAATGAAAGACTTGGCTAATGAAGCAGGCATTGATAAAAAAGAAACAGGAATTGCTCTTGGATGGTTACGTCAAAAAAACTGGGCTCAAATTGATAAAGGTAAAATCAACATTACAGATATGGGTAAAGAATTTTCACACAAACCTGATGTTGATGAAAGGGTATTGGAATATCTTAAAGTTAATGCCGAAGGTGTAAAACTCTTCACAGATGATTTAAGAGATGGATTTTTAAAGCTAACCGGTAGGAAAAACATTTTAAACATTAAAAAAGAAACCTCACATTCATTTAAAATCTTACCTAAAGGTGAAGAAATCCTTAAAATAGGATTTACAATTAAAGAACAAGCTACTCAATTAACTCATGAACATCTAAAAGATGGAGAATGGAAAAGTTTGGAATATCGTCCATATGATATTAATGCAGAAGCTCCTGTTATCTTTTCAGGTAAAAAACACCCGTTAAGAGTAATCATTGATGAAATTAGAGAAATCTTTTTAAATATGGGTTTTTCAGAAGACAATGGGGAGTATGTTGAATCTGCATTTTGGAACTTTGATTCTCTTTTCCAGCCACAGGACCATGCAGCCCGTGAAATGCAGGACACATTCTATCTTAAAAATCCATTAACCTGTGACTTACCAGATATGGATTTGGTAAAACTTACTGCTGAAACTCACGAAAACGGTGCGGATACCGGTTCAGTTGGATGGCAATATGATTGGAGTGAAGATATTGCTCGTCAAAGTGTTTTAAGAACTCACACTACTGGAATATCTACAAAACACTTATTTGAACATGAACCTCCAATTAAAATGTTTTCTGTTGGAAGAGTATTTAGAAGAGAGACTTTCGACTACAAGCACTTGCCTGAATTCCACCAAGTGGAAGGATTGGTTTGTGATGAAAAAATCAGTTATCAAAATCTTTTAGGTACTTTAAAAGAGTTTTATAAAAAATTAGGTTTTGAAGTCAGATTCAGACCTGCTTACTTCCCTTATACTTATTTATCTACTGAAACTGAAATTTATCTTGAAGAAAAGGAAAGTTGGATTGAACTTGGTGGTGCCGGAATGTTTAGACCTGAAGTATTAAAACCATTGGGTATTAACCAGCCTGCACTAGCTTTCGGTTTGGGTATTGAAAGGCTTGCCATGATCAGATATGATGTGGAAGACATTCGTATGCTTTATAAAAGTGACATTAAATGGCTTAGAGAATTGCCTATTTCACAAGGTGTTGAATTATAATGTCAATAAAGCTAGTTTCTTGGAATGTCAATGGAATTAGAGCAGTTTCCAAAAAAGATGAATTTTGGGACTGGTTTAGTCAAACTGATGCTGATATTATTAATTTTCAAGAGGTAAGAGCAACTCAGGATAAGATTCCTAAGAAATTAGCAGATGTTGATGGATTCCACCAGCACTTCAATGAAGCTGAAAAGAAAGGTTACAGTGGAGTTGGAACATACTCCAAAATTGAGCCTGTTAATGTAACATGCGGGCTTGGTGTTGAAGAGCTTGACAAAGAAGGAAGAGTATTAAAAATTGAGTATCCTAACTTCATTTTATACAACATTTACTTCCCAAACAGTGGTATGGAAGCTAAGCGTCTTGATTTCAAGATCGCTTTCTGTAATGCATTGCTGGATGAACTCGTTGAGCTTAAAAGTCAGGGCAAAAACCTGGTTATTACTGGAGATTATAACATTGCCCACAATCCGATTGATGTTTACAACCCTAAAAACTGTGAAGGAAAATCCGGTTATCTTCCTGAAGAGCGTGCCTGGCTTGATGAACTTGAAAAGGCCGGCTTCATTGATACTTTTAGAATGTTTGATGAGGGTGAAAACAACTTTACATGGTGGAGTTACAGAACTCGCGCACGTGAAAGGAATGCTGGTTGGAGATTGGATTATTTCTATGTTAATGAAGAAATTAAGGATAATGTAAAATCAGCAGAAATATTATCTGAAATATATGGTTCCGATCACTGTCCTGTAACTTTGGAACTTGAATTTTAAAAAATAGTGAATTTTTGGTGATTATAAAATAGTATCAACATCACCAATATCTTCAACAATTGTAATATCTAATTTTTCTTTTTTAATATATTCCCTGTCTTCTTCTGTAACATCGGAATTTACCAAAATTGCACTTAATCCTGCATTAACAGCACCTAATGCATCTGCTTTAAATTTATTTCCAATCATCACTGATTTTTCAGGGTTTCCATTCATTTTTCTAAGTGCAACATCAAAGATTAATCTGTTAGGTTTTTCCATACCTACCTCTTCGGATGTAATTACTTCATCGAAAAACGGATAAATGTTGAGTCTAACAAGTTTTTCCCATTGTTTGATGGTAATTCCATTTGAAATAACGGCTAAACGGTATCCTTGACTTTTTAAATAGATTAATGTATTGATAGTTTCGGAAAATGGTCTTAAAAGTGCCATTTTAACGTTATGGTAGGTAGTCATTCCAAGCGCTACAAGCATGGGATCTTCGTGGCCTAAAACAACTTGAGTTAGCATATTAAAGTGCTTACCATAATTAGATCCTTTTTCACGAATAATAGTTTTTAAAACTCCATATGCTTCATCTTTATCTAGAGGTAATCCGTTGTCTACCATTAGACCTATAGCTGCTTTTCTTGCAGTTTCAGCGAAATCAGTGGTGTCCATCAGTGTACCATCTATATCAAAGAAAACCACACGGTCATCATATTCCATCATATAATTGTTATTTTAATTTTAGAATTATTTAAATTTTTTTAGAAAAATGCATCTAAACTTTGTTGGACTTCTCCGCGTGCCATATCTTCCAGGTCTTTTTTTGTATATCCGAAGGCATACATAATTCTTTCAACTGCAGGAATCAACTGGTTGTTGATATAATAATCCTTGTCATATTTATATCCTTCGCTATATTCATAAGGAACAGCTCTCTGGCTGATGGAGCCTTTTCCCTTAACGATAATGTACTGGATAATGGTTCCTCTTGTCACTTTAATGCCGTGCTCTTCAATTCTCTTTGCAGCAACAACATGGGGGCCTACCTGTTTGTATTGGTCAAGAGGTTTGGTGATTTGGGTGTGAATAATCAGTTCTTTGTTTTCAACTTCGCCCTTTTTAATTCTTTTCATGACTTTTTTAACGGATTTAATGGCCTTGTCGGAATTTCCTTCCTTTAAAATAGACATTAAAATTTCTTCTTGTGTTTTTTTAACAATCGGTGCCCAGTCTCTTCTGACTAACTCCAATCCTTTAGCTATTATCTCTCCATCTTCAATAACAGCATATCTTTTTTTGCTTACAAAAAATCCTCTTCTGTAAAAACCTTCATATTCAAGTTCCATGCTTTCCGGAAGGGTTGAATTGAGATAAGTGATGAATTTTTGAGCTTGCGCTTTGATTTCAGCTTCAAGAGCTAATTGTTCTGGGCTTTCTTCAATCAATTTTTACACCTATGTTATTATATATTGGATGGTGTTAATATTCTTTTTTGAAGTCAATTTTACATTGTCATTGCAATTTTATTGTCTTAATTGGGTTTTATTTAGCTTAAAAATACTGGATATTACTTATCAAATGCTCTTGGACTTTGGATATATTGTATGTCCTATATAGTATAGTATGGAGTTGATAACATGAAAACAGAAAGATTGATTTCAAGTTATGATGAGATAAACGATACATTTGTTGGTAAGATAGATGGTAAGAATGGATACAGTGCCAATTATGGTATTTCAGAAGGAATTTTTTTAAACATTGACAAAAATAACCTTCCTGCTTCAGTCATGATAAATAATGCATCTGAAGTTTTCAATGTTTCAAAAAAATGTTTAGAAAGTGCAAACATTAAAATAGGTATTGACTGCAATGAAAGCTGTCTTTATTTTATGATGTTTGTTGAAAATTCTGAAATCTGTTCTCTTAGATGCAAAAACGATTTTGGAATTCCTGATTTGGAATGTATAATGGATTGTAACATATAATTACAATCCATATTTTTATATAGGTTAATTTTAATAGTTATATTAGATTTAATCATTGGGTGATAATATGGATGAAAAAATAAATATTAATCCTGGCGATGAGATTGTTATTGTTGTACCTGAAAGTGATGATGATGAAATAGTCATTGATTTAGATGAATTAGGTATAGATTTAGAAGCTTTAGGCGATGATGTTAATATTGTTTTTCAAATTGAAGGTGAAGAAGCAGATGATTTCATAATTGAGGATGATGATGACGATGAAATGATGGAACCTAATGAATGGTATTTTGATGATGATCCTTATGAAATCGTTTATTATGAATTCCCTGATTTTGATTAGGTGAGTCCTGTGGATGAAATTCCTTATTATGTTTATGATGATGAAGAAAAATCTCACATAATGTCTGAAAATGGTGAAGCGTACATTGATGATGGAGATTTAAGAGAATTATTATTGGATTTGCTTGGAGATAAAGTTTCAGAAGAGGAAATTCAAAAAATATTAAAAGCGGCTTCTGATGATAAGATTTCAGAAGAGGAATTTGATGATTTATTGGATGATTTTATTTTAAATCACAAATCCTAATTTTTACTATTTTTGCCTTAAAAATAAAACATTTATATATAATGATAAATTAATATTTAATTATCATTATTCTTTAAGGCTCTTTTTTGCTCTCAAAAATTAAGCTATTATTTATCTTGCAAATAGTTTTAATTGGAAAGAGACTTATAGACTGCGATTATTATATTATATATTATATTTATTTAGGTGAAATAATGGCAATTTCTCAAGGAAAATCAACAAGAAGTCCATCTGGTGCAAGAAATGTTGCAAACCGTGGAAAAAGGAAATCAGAATTAGGAAGAGACCCAGCTGAAACTAGGTTAGATGAGAAAAAATTAAGAAAAATCAGAACCCGTGGCGGAAATGAAAAACTCAGATTAGCTACTGGTAATAAAATCAACGTTACTGATGCTAACGGTAAAACTCAAGTAGTTGACATTCTCGGTGTAATTGAAAACACTGCAAACCCTAACTACGTTAGAAGGAACATCATTACTAAAGGGGCTATTGTAGAAACTCCTGAAGGTAATGCTAAAGTAACATCAAGACCTGGTCAAGACGGTGTTATTAACGGAATTTTAATTTAAATATATTTGACATATATTTAATTCTCTCTTTTTTTTATACTTTTTTTCAAATATTTTTTCAATGCCGTCAATTTAAGAATTTCATTATAATACTTTAAATCAGTATTATGAAAATATTAAATTGTATTTTAGTGTACTATCCTTTAAGAATTTATCA